>JBHBEQ010000024.1:0-12519 GCA_041785575.1 Flavobacterium sp. | reverse complement strand
CTAAACGCTACCAAAGGCTCTTTTATCGGATTTCTTTATGGTACAGGATTTAGTTTTGTAGTTGGTTTGGCGATGCTAACGGTAGTAGTTTGGGATATGCTTTTTTAAATGAGAATAACTTGATTCTTCATTCACCTTGTTTTTCAATTTAGCCTACCATTTAATCTTAGATAAGTTTTTAGAAGCGAGATAATTATTGATTTTAGAGAAAGGTTTACTACCAAAAAATCCTCTATATACAGAAAATGGCGAAGGATGAGCCGATTTTATTACGCAATGTTTTTGAGTGTCGATAAGCGATTCTTTTTTCTGTGCAAAAGCTCCCCAAAGCACAAAAACTACATTATCTTTTTTTGCAGACACTTCTTTGATGATGAAATCAGTAAACTGTTCCCAGCCCAAATCTTTGTGAGAATTAGGCGAGTGGGCTCTTACGGTAAGGGTGGCATTGAGCAAAAGAACACCTTGCTTTGCCCAAGATTCTAATTCGTTGGTATTCTTATCAATATTTAAGTCATCTTTTAGCTCTTTGTAAATATTTTGCAAAGATGGAGGCGTTTTCACTTGGTCTGAAACCGAAAAACACAAACCATTGGCCTGAAAATCCCCGTGATACGGGTCTTGTCCAATAATAACTACCTTTACATCTTCAAAAGGTGTAAGTTCCAATGCGCGGAAAATCTGCTCCTTTGGTGGGAAGCATTTTCCTTGTGCATATTCTTGTTTTACCTTATTCCAAAGGGTAGTAAAAGCATCAGATTGTTTTATCGGGGTTAAAATTTCTTTCCAAGTCATTGCGATATTATTGATATATACAAAAATAGAACTTTTGTAGCTACTTAAAAAGTAAAAGATAAATAACTCCTCAAAAAAGTTTTAAATTCTTTAAATTAAAGAGATTTTGAACTATGGCATATTTAGATAGAAATCTTTAGTCAAAGAAATATAGTCATCTGTGTACTTATGTCTTTCAATTTCAATAATAATATTTTCGTAAGAAATTGCAGCAGGTATTCTCGTAAAAGCAATTAATGAGCGTTTGATTTCCGAATTTGGGGTTCCTTGAACTCTACAAATTTTAAAAGGATATAGTCCGTATTCAGCACAAATAGTAGTAAAATTTTCCTCTTCTTTATAAGGAATAATTACAGAAAAAATACCATTTTCACTGAGTAATCCCTCAGTACAAGCAATAAGTTGTTCAAAAGGAAGTGCATCTGTAAATCGAGCTAAATTTCTATTTTCGTCATCAGACTTGTAGTTTTCCGAATAGAAAGGAGGGTTTGATACTATTAAATCATAAGTTTGTTCTTCGAAAAATTCTTCTGTAAAATCTTCTAATGATGAGTTAAAGGCGTATAATCTATCATTCCAAGGACTATTTTCAAAATTTTCAAAGCATTGTGAAAAAGCATTTTCATCAATTTCTACTGCATCAATTTGTTCTGCGAAAGACCTCTGAGCAATCATTAATGCTAAAAGTCCAGTTCCAGCTCCTATATCTAATACCGAAAAAGGATTGTTATATAAAGGAGTCCATGCACCGAGTAATACACCATCGGTACCTACTTTCATAGCGCATTGGTCTTGTTTAACAGAAAATTGTTTGAAGGTGAACATATTATAAATATAAATCTACAAGTCCATCAGGAGTGTTGAATAAAATGTATTTATCCTTTTTGTTTACTTCTACAATAAATTCGTCAATTACAGGTATAAGTATTGTTTTGTCTCCATTGGTTATTTCGAATAAGGCTTGAATACCATTGTCGCTAATTTTTGAGATAGTACCGAAAGAACCTAGACGTTGGTCAATAGCCTCAAAACCTTCAACCTCGTGATAATAAAATTTATTTCCTTCAAGTTTAGGGAGCATATTTAGTGGAAGATATACTTCACATCCAATAATTTTGTCAGCGTCCTCTTCGTTTTCTATATCTTCAAATTTTGTTCGAAGGAAATTGTTTTTATGAATTTTTGAAGATTCAATAAAAAAAGGAACCAGGTTTTCGTTAAAAGCAACGAAAACCGATTCCAAATTTTCATACAAATCAGGTTCATCTGTATCTAAATAGATCAAGACTTCACCTTTAAAGCTGAATTTTTTCGCGATTTTTCCTAAGTAAAAACAATCTTTAATGTTCATAAAATAGAATCGCTAAAAAAAATTATGCTTCAGTATTTTCTTCAGTAGCAGCAGTATCTTCTACAGCTGTTTCTTCAGTTGCTACAGCCTCTGCAGCAGAAGCAGCTTCAGCAGCAGCAGCTAAACGTTTAGCGTTAACTTCTTTTTCAGCTTCTAAAGCTTTAGCTTTAGCAGCAGCTTTAGTTTCTGCTAATCCAGTTACTTTAGCATTGATTTTGTTTTCTTTTTCTTCTAACCATTGAGCAAATTTAGCATCAGCTTGCTCTTGAGTTAAAGCTCCTTTACGAACTCCACCATTTAAGTGGTGTTTCAATAAAGCTCCTTTGTAAGAAAGGATAGCACGAGCAGTATCAGTTGGTTGAGCACCTTGGAACAACCATTTTGCTGCAGCATCAACATTCAAGTCAATTGTTGCAGGGTTAGTGTTTGGATTGTAAGTTCCTAATTTTTCTAAGAATTTACCATCTCTTTTTGCGCGAGCATCTGCCGCAACTACCCAGTAAAAAGGTTTTCCTTTTTTACCGTGTCTTTGTAATCTAATTTTTACAGACATAATTAATAAATTTATGAGGGTTCCCGACCCTCGGGTGATTATTTGAGTTGCAAAAGTAATTCTTTTTTCTTATTAAAAAAAACTATATGTGCTATTTTTTTATTCATTTTCATACCTGGCCATTTCACGGTCGTAAAATGCTCCAGCAGCTTCAATTAGTTTTTCCATTTCATTTGTAATTTCTTCTTCTTCACTTTCATCAATATCTTCAAGAAATTCAATTTCATCATTTGCTAGATTTATTAAAAATCTAGGAAAATCTAAATGTATGATGAAAATATCGTTTGGAAAGTCGGTGTTATCTGCAAGGACAAATTTAGGTAAATTCATAGTGTATTATTTTCTATTAATTGAGTTGTTTTATGTTTAAATCTAATGTATAATAATATGGCAGCAATTGTTAATCCAAGAAGTAATCCAATCCAAATTCCTTCTACGCCAAGATTGGTATACAATCCGAGGTAAATGCAGAGAGGATAACCTACAATCCAATATGAAACAAAGGTTATTATCATTGGGATGGTAGCATCTCTAAGTCCTCTAAGTACGCCGAGAATTACTACTTGAAGTCCATCGGAAATTTGGAATATTCCTGCAATGATGAGTAGGTTGGCAGAAATTTGTACAACTTCTTTGTTTAATATAGTGTTTTCAATATCGTTTGAATTGAGGAATAAATGAGGTATAAAACTATTAAATACAAAAAATAATAGTGCGAAAAAGCTACACATTATTATGGTCATTAGCATAATAGAATGTGCAATTATTTTCATTTTTTTGTAATCTTTTAATCCAATTTGATTCCCTGTTCGTATCATTGCTGCAACACTAAGCCCCGAAATAAACATAAAGGTCATAGAAGCTAGTGATAGTGCGATTTGATTTGCTGCCTGAGATGCTGTGCCAAGCATTCCAGAAAGCCAAACAGCTCCCGTGAAAAGTGCTACTTCAAAAAAACTTTGAAGTCCAGAAGGGATTCCCTTTGACCATATTTCGCGACTAATATTCCAAGAAAATTCAGACAATTTTATTTTCTTTACAAAAGATTGAAGTAGTGGGTTTTTCCTTAAGGCGAAGTATATGTAGATTAACATACAAAACCTAGAAATTAATGTTCCGTAAGCAACTCCCATCATGCCTATTTTTGGAAAAATCCAAATTCCATAGATTAAAACATAATTTAAAACAATGTTGACTATATTTGAAATAATAGTTGCATACATTGAATATTTTGTAAAGGATTTACCATCTGCAAATTGTTTAAATCCCTGAAAAGCAATTGCAGGGACTAAAGAAAAAGCAACGACATCTAAAAAAGGTTTTGCTTTTTCCATTACCTCTGCTGGTTGGTTCATATAGTTAATTATTCCTTTAGCAGAATACAAAATACCAAACAACAACAATCCGATGAAAGTGCATAAATACAACCCGTTTATAAAATAAGAGCGTCCTTCCGATAAGTTGTTTTCGGTGTCGCTTTGTGCGATAAGAGGAGTAATAGCAGTAGAAAATCCAATCCCAGCAGCAAGTGCGATAAAAACAAAACTATTTGCAAGAGAGGCAGCAGCTAGTTCTGTTGCTCCGATATTTCCTACCATAACATTGTCAATAAACCCTACGAGCGTATGCCCTAACATTGCTATGATAATAGGGTAGGCTAGTTTGAAATTATATCGAAATTCACTTAAATAGATTGCTAAATTCATTAATTAGTAAAAGTTTTTGCAAATGTAATCGGATGTAGTGAAGCATACAAATTTTGATGAGAAACTTTTGTAGTTAAGTTAATAATAAGTACTTTTACCATTAATAAATTAAATAAAAAAAATAATGAAGAAGACAATATTTATTGCATTACTAAGCACTTTTGTTTTTACAGGATGTAAACTATGTAAAACATCTAAAGAAGAGCAACCTAAAGAAATAGCACAAATGAGTCAACCCAAAGGGATGATTAAACTTGAAAATACGGAATGGGAATTGGTTTCGATTGGAGATCGAAAGTTTGAAAAATTAGACTGGATGAGTTCGGATAATATTCGATTAAAATTTATGGAAGGTGGTGTTGTAGGAACTTCAGATGGTTGTAACGGATTGGGAGGAGAGTATGTTCAAGAAGCGAATATAATTAAATTTTCCAATTGGCGTTCTACAAGAATGTATTGTGGAGATGAAGCTGCTAAACAATTATATATTTTACCTACTGAAGATATTTACAAATTTGCTTTTAGAAATGGTGTATTGGAATTTTATTCTGTAGATGGTAAAGTTATTGCATCATATATTAGTGTAGTAGAATAAATAATGAATACAAAAAAACTGCCAAAAGGCAGTTTTTTTTGTATTCAACATTTTAGAATTGTTCTCTACCAGCAAAATGGAAAGCACTTTCTATAGCTGCATTTTCATCAGAGTCAGATCCGTGAACTGCATTTTCACCAATTGATTTAGCATATTTTTTGCGGATAGTACCTTCTGCAGCTTCAGCAGGATTTGTAGCTCCAATTAGTTTGCGAAACTCTTCTACAGCATTTTCTTTTTCTAGAATTGCAGCAACGATTGGCCCTCTTGACATAAACTCAACAAGTTCACCGTAGAATGGTCTTTCTGCGTGTACTTCGTAGAATTTCTTAGCATCAGCCACGGTTAATTGAGTTAATTTCATAGAAACGATTTTAAAACCAGCTTCTGTGATCATATTGATGATTCCACCTATGTGCCCAGCCTCAACAGCATCGGGCTTAATCATTGTAAAAGTTCTGTTTGTTGCCATTTTATAATTTGAATTATTTGTCTGCAAAATTAATAATTATATTTTATACTTTTTCGAGTTAATTGAAATAAAATACATTGACTAATTCTCGTAAACTAACATATTTTATGTTCAATTATTTAATTTTATGTAGAGAATTATACCGCTACATTGTGCTCTCTTAAAGCATCATTTAAAGATGTTTTTTTATCTGTGCTCTCTTTTCTCTTACCGATAATTAATGCACAAGGTACTTGATAATTACCTGCTGGAAACTCTTTAGTGTATGAACCAGGTATTACCACTGATCTTTCAGGTACATATCCCTTAATTTCTACTGGCTTTTCTCCTGTTACATCAATTATTTTTGTAGATGCAGTAAGTACAACATTTGCTCCTAAAACTGCTTCTTTTCCTACGCGTACACCTTCTACAACAATACATCTTGAGCCGATAAATGCATTGTCTTCAATGATTACAGGCGAAGCTTGTAGTGGTTCTAATACCCCTCCAATTCCAACACCACCTGAAAGGTGAACATTTTTTCCAATTTGTGCACAGCTTCCTACAGTAGCCCAAGTGTCAACCATTGTACCTTCATCTACATAAGCTCCAATATTTACGTATGAAGGCATTAAAATAACACCTGAAGAAATATATGCACCGTGACGAGCAACAGCATTTGGAACTACACGTACGCCTTTAGAAGCAAAATCTTTCTTTAAAGGAATTTTGTCGTGGTATTCAAAAATACCAGCTTCCAAAGTTTCCATTTTTTGAATAGGAAAATACATTATAACAGCTTTCTTTACCCATTCGTTTATTTGCCAACCGTCATTTGTTGGTTCGGCAGTGCGAAGTTTTCCGTTGTCTAATAAATCAACAACTTCTCTTATAGCGTTTTGTGTTTCTACCTCTTCTAATAAAGCTCTGTTATTCCAAGCGTTTTCAATAATTTGTTTTAATTTCTCCATTTTGTAAAAAAAAGTCTTTTTAATAATTGTGCTTAAATTACTGTTTTTTGTACTACTTCAAATACTTTTCCTTCATCACATTTAATTGTTTTTGCAGGATATTTCATCAATAGTGCATAGTCGTGTGTTGCCATCAAAATGGTACGGCCATTTTCGTTAATTTTTTTAAGCACCTCCATAACTTCAACACTTGTTTGTGGGTCAAGATTTCCTGTAGGCTCATCTGCTAAGATAAGTTCAGGATCGTTGAGTAAAGCTCTTGCAATAGCAATTCGTTGTTGCTCACCACCTGAAATTTGATGTGGCATTTTGTTTGCGTGATTTTGCATTCCAACTCTACTTAATACTTGCTCAATTCTACTATTGATTTCAGATTCTTTTTTCCAGCCAGTAGCTTTTAATACAAATAATAGATTTTCATATATATTTCGGTCTGGAAGTAATTTAAAATCTTGAAAAACAACACCTATTTTTCTTCTCAAATGAGGAATTTGACTTTCTTTTAATGTTGCGAGATTATAGTCTACTATAAAACCTGAACCTTCTCGAAGTTCCAAGTCTGCGTAGAGTGTTTTCATTAAGCTACTTTTCCCTGAACCTGTTTTACCAATTAGATATATAAATTCTCCTTTTTTTGCTTCTAAATTGATGTTACTTAAAACAGGAACATTGTCATGGAATATAGTTACATCTTTTAAAGATAATATAGTATCAGACATGCTTTTGTTCTTTTGAGTGTAAAAATAGAAAGATATTTTATAGAATACAACGTTTATTGGATTATTTTATTTAAGAATGAAACGTTTTGTGTATTTGCAAAATGTGTTTGTATAAGCTAAAGCTTCAACATTATTCTTGTACAGAATTTTGAATTGAGTCATTAGCCATACTTTTGCAAATATGTTGGAAGTGGTTATTTCAAATCCTCTTCCGTTATTTCAAAAAACAAACTTACTGTAATGTTTTCTGCTTTTAACCAATTTCCATCAACGTGTATATTAATATAACTTTCTTATGTTTTTATTTATTTTTATCCTGCATAGAAAAAACGGATTGAAGTAGAGGAGTGGTTCTTGCAGAAATATTTGTGCGTATGTTCAACTCTTCTTTTTCAATCATTTTAAAAACACCTTCAAGTGCTTGTTGTGTAACGTAATCCGTAATATCTGGATTAACTTTATTTACAAGAGGGATACTATTGTATTTATTGATAAGATTGCTCCATACTTTATCCGCTCCAACTTTTGTAAATGAATTTTTAATTATCGGATTAAATTTTTGGTATAATTCATTTGATGTTGATTTTTGCAAATAAAGAGTAGCTGCGTTTTTATTTCCCATTAATATGTTTGTTGCATCCTGAATACTCATACTTGTAATGGCATTTACAAAAACAGGTGTAGCTTCTTTTACAGCGTGTTCTGCTGCTTTGTTTAAGGCTTTTACACCTTCATCTGCTAAAGAACCTAATCCTGCAGAACGGAGTACTTTTTCAACATTTTGCAATTCTGAAGGCAACAATATTTTTACAGCTGGGTTGTTGTAAAAACCATTGGTTTGAGTAAGTTTGGAAACTTCTTTATCAACCCCTTGTTTTAATGCTTCTTTTAATCCAGCTGAAATTTGTTGCTGTCCTAATCCTCCTTGTGTAGCAATTTGAGGAAGTTGATTTGCAATTTGTTGTAATTCGTTGCAACTTGTAAGGCTAAATACACCTACTAAAGACAATATGATAATTTTCTTATTCATTGTGGTTTATTGATTTAAAATAGTTTTTTAAAATATCTTGATTCGTTTTTGTTGGAGTGAATATTTCCAAAATAGTCGGACAATCATTGTGTTTGTATAACTCTTGCAATTTTTGTTCCATTGTTTGTTTATCAGTAGCTTTTAGGTATTTCCAACCATACATATTAGCAAGATGAGAAGCGTTGAGTTGGTGTTCGGTTTCAAAGAAAGTATTGAAAAGGGCATTTTCTTTATGTCCTGGTAAAATTCTAAAAATACCGCCACCTCCATTATTGATAAGAATTAATTTAAAATTCTTAGGAGTATAGCTGTTCCAGAGAGCATTGCTATCATAAAAGAAACTGATATCTCCTGTAATAAACGTCGTTAATTTATTTGAAGATACAGCAGCTCCTATAGCTGTGGAAGTACTTCCGTCAATTCCACTTGTCCCTCGATTACAATATACAGAAATGCTTGAATCTGTAGGAAAAAGTTGTGCATAACGAATAGGAGAGCTGTTACTTATTTGTAATAATGAATTTTTTGGTAGGTGTTTCCAAATAGTAGAAAATACTTTCAAATCAGAAAAAGGAGCATTTTCAACAATTTTGTTGTGTTTTTCCTTTATTTTATGAAAAATAGATAGAATTTTGTCTTGGTAGTTGCTTTCTACGGAATTCAATGTGTTCATTCTTTCAAAAAACAAAGAAGGAGTAGTTTTAATATGTTCGCTCAAGCAATTGTAAGTATCATAGGCTCTTATTTCATCTATATGCCAATGCGCTTTTGGTTGGTATTGTCGTAAAAATGTTTTGATTCTTTTGGATACCACCATACCTCCAAAAGTGATTAATAATTCAGGTTGTAATGTCTTAAAATCATCTTCGGAAAAATTTGTAATGAGTTGGTCTATATGAGCAATAAATTTCGAATGATGTACGTTGGATTGTACTTCGTGTAATACAATTATTGATGGGTCATTAGCTAAATTTTCAGCGATGTTTTTAGAAATTATTTCTGGATATTCACAACCAATTAATATGAGTTTTTTAGAGCTGTTTTTCCATTTTTCAGCGTAATAGATAAAATCTATTTGCTCTTTTTTATTGTTTTTAATAGATTTAATTTCAGGTAAATATGTGTATTTACTTAAAGTGTTGTACAAAGGTTCTTCAAATGGACAATTTATATGAACAGGGCCTTTTTGAATTAAAGAAAAATCAATAGCGCTACATATTTTTTCATCGTTAGTTTTAGAAGCTTCTTCTGTTAGATTTGCATTAAAAACTATGTGGTTATCGAATACATTTTGTTGTCTAATTGTTTGTCCATCTCCTATGTCGATTTTATTTTGAGGACGATCTGCAGAGAGTACTATCAATGGAATTTGACTGTAAAATGCTTCG
This sequence comes from Flavobacterium sp., assembly GCA_041785575.1. Taxonomy (GTDB): domain Bacteria; phylum Bacteroidota; class Bacteroidia; order Flavobacteriales; family Flavobacteriaceae; genus Flavobacterium. The sequence continues at coordinate 2,957 of JBHBEQ010000024.1, read as the reverse complement.
GCAATAGCAGGGTAATAATTGAGTAAAGCAGAACCAGATGTACATACCAATGCTACAGGTTTTTGGGTTTGTTGTGCTATACCTAATGCAAAAAAAGCTGCAACTCTTTCGTCTGTGATGCTATAACAATTAAAAAACGAATCAGAAGCAAAACCGATAGTTAACGGTGCATTTCTCGAACCAGGAGAAATAATAATATTATTAATTCCTTTTTCTTTAAAAATCTGAATAATACTTTGTGCTAATGGTATTTCTGGGATCAATACTGCCATTTTATATATTATTTTGAGGTAATCCAGCGAATAATTTCTTCGTCATTTGGTAATGTTCTCGGACTGATCACTTTTTCGATTTGCCCATCTTCATTTATCAAGAACTTTTGAAAATTCCATTGAATATCAAAATCTTGAATACCATTTTCTTCTTTAGAAGTTAAATATTTGTATATCGGAGCTTTGTTTTCTCCTTTTACGACTACTTTTTCCATCATTGGAAAGGTAACGCCATAATTTAATTGACAAAACGAAGCTATTTCTTCATTTGAACCTGGATCTTGTTCTAAAAAATCATTAGAAGGAAAGCCTATAATTTCAAAATTATCTGATTTATACGCTTCATAAATTTGTTGTAATTGCTCAAATTGTGGGGTTAATCCACATTTTGATGCCGTATTTACAATTAGTACTTTTTTTCCTTTTAATGTAGATAAATCAAAATCATTTCCTTGAATATCTTTTACGATAAACTGATGTATACTCTTGGTTGTCATAGGTTTGTTAATGTCTTTTTGAGCGTCGTATTGTACTTTTTTTGTATTGCAACCTGTTAAGAAAAACAGTGCTATAGCAACTATTATTTTTTTCATATTTCTTCTTTTTTAATGATAGGACTTTCCCATCCATCATATATACCGTTGTGTTCCTTAGCTAATTGGGTTAAATTCCACGTAATTTCATTGATGTTTTTTAGAAAATCTACGCGTGATATACATAGCATCCAAGGGTGATTTTCATTTGGAATTTTATCTGTGTCTTTAATTTCAAAGCCTTGAAGTTCGATATTTTTAACAAAAGATATTCTATCCTCTTCTGTATTAAATACTAACCAATAATCGATATTGCGTTCTTTTTCAAAATCATCTTCATTATTTTCCAATTGACTTAGCACTTTGTTGTTTTGGATGCAAAGCAATTCAAATTCATTTGGATATAAAGTCGAGTAATATGTTTCTGCCTCAGGGTCTATACCAGATTGTACGCCAAATTCATATTCAGGGAATGTATTATACATTATTTCTTGAATATGTTTTTCAAAATCTAATGAACTTGAAGATTGAAAGTAAAGGTCTAATATACCATTGCTTTTTATAACTCCAAGCATTATACCGCCTTTATTTTCAATGTAATTCGCTATTTCGTCTTCTATTTGGCATAGTTTATCAAATTCTTCACTTGTATGAAATCCGTATTCATCAATGGTTTGAAATTTTGTATAAAACCAAGTTACTTTTGTGTAATTAGTGTTGGGTAACCATTCATTTAAGGCAAGGTTAACTCTTATTTTAGCTGGATTTTCATCAACTGAACATAGATAAAATTCCCAGTTTTGAGGAATATTTGATTGCATAATTAGAAAAGAGAAAGCCTGTAGCAAATTAGCTTCAGGCGTTTCATTTGATATTATTTTGTAAGTATTAATTCGAAAACTAAATTGGTGTTAGGTGGAATAACCTCGCCAGCACCTCTTTCTCCGTAAGCAAATTTTGAAGGTATAAAAATTAAAGCTCTGTCGCCATAGTTCATATTTTCAAATCCTTCAATAAATCCAGGGATTAAACCTTCTTTATCTCCAAAAGTAAAAGGAATAGGTTGGTATTGTCCGTAAGCTTTTCTTTGTTGATCTAGAGCATTAAATTTAATAGCTATTTCTTCAATACCTGTGTCAAATAGACGTCCGTCTTCAAAAAATCCTGCATAGTCAATTTTTATTTGGTCTCCAGCTTTTGGTTTTTCATTAGTTCCTTTTTCTAGAATATATATTCCAATACCGTTTTTTGTATAAATAGCTTTTGCTTTAGCTTCAGTTAGCTTTTTTTGATTTTCAGCAACTACTCTTTGTAAATCGGCATTTTGAGAATCTTTATCTTTTTGTTGTTTATTCATTGCTTCTTTAAAATAATCAGAAGCATTAAATAAATCAGCTTCTTTACCTTTTCTAATTATTTTTACTGTTTTAATTATATCATCTCTTTTAATTTGAGGAAGGATTTCTAATCCTTTAACAACTTCTCCAAATACAGTATATCCACCATCTAAAGTAGGTTGAGGAGAAAGAGTAATGTAAAATTGTGAACCATTGGTATTTAATCCTGCATTTGCCATAGCTAAAATTCCAGCTTTATCGTGTTTTAATGCTGGGTTGTTTTCATTGTCAAAAGCATAACCTGGGCCACCACTTCCTGTTCCTCTTGGGTCACCAGCTTGAATAACAAAGTCTTCAACAACTCGGTGGAATTTTAAGCCATCATAGAAGGGTTTGTTTTTATACTGTTCTTCCACTAATGGATTGTTTCCTTCAGCAAGTGAAACAAAGTTTGCTACTGTAATTGGCGTGTTTTTGTAGTCTAATGAAGCGATGATATCTCCTTTATTAGTTTCGATTACAGCATATAAACCATCTGAAAGGTCGCTTGCTTTGTCATTTTTACAACTTGTAATTGCTACTATTGATAGTAGGGCTAATATTATTTTCTTCATTTTAGTTTTATTTTTTAGAAATTTGAATGTCAAATATTAATTCTGAATTTGCTGGAATAGGACCAATTTCTCTTTCTCCGTATCCCATTTCTGAAGGAATTATCACTAATGCTTTATCTACGTAATTTATAGCTTCTATACCTTCAATAAAACCAGGAATAATTCCTTTTTTGTTTCCAAAAGTAAAAGAAAGTGGTTTGT
>JBHBEQ010000023.1:0-3722 GCA_041785575.1 Flavobacterium sp. | reverse complement strand
CTCTTTCTTCCCATATACAAATATACGAAAAATAAGCGAAATAGTATGGTTTAAGTGGTATAAATCAATAATACAACTATACACTAAACATTAAAAGTTCTAGTATTAAACACTTTTGTTTTTCTTATAAACCACTTATTGAAATTCGATTGATAAATAAAAAAAGTCCCCTCTCTATTTAAGAAAGGGGACTTTTTATTGTAACTGTATTTACAATTTTAATGTAAATTATCACACTTTAATCTCAACTTCTACTCCCGAAGGAAGCTCTAATTTCATTAAAGCATCGATAGTTTTTGAAGATGAAGAATAAATATCTAATAATCTTTTGTATGAACTTAATTCAAATTGTTCTCTAGCTTTTTTGTTTACGTGTGGAGAACGCAATACAGTAAATATTTTTTTGTGCGTTGGTAAAGGAATTGGCCCTGTTACTACTGCACCTGTACTTTTTACAGTTTTTACGATTTTTTCAGCTGATTTATCAACCAAGTTATGATCGTAAGATTTTAATTTTATTCTGATTTTTTGACTCATAAACTAAATTATTAAGCGTTACCTCTAGCTTTTTTAATTACTTCTTCTTGAATGTTTGAAGGTGTTTGCTCGTAGTGAGAGAACTCCATTGTTGAAGTCGCACGTCCTGAAGACAATGTACGTAATGTTGTTACGTAACCAAACATTTCAGAAAGTGGAACAATTGCTTTTACCACTTTAGACCCGTTTCTATCATCCATTGAGTTGATTTGTCCTCTACGACGGTTCAAATCTCCTACAATATCCCCCATATTTTCTTCTGGAGTCAACACCTCTAACTTCATCATAGGTTCTAAGATTACAGCCCCTGCAGCTTTTGCAGACTCTTTAAATCCGAACTTAGCTGCTAATTCAAATGACAATGCATCAGAATCCACCGCGTGGTACGAACCATCTAATAAAGTTACTTTCAAGCTATCAATCTCAAATCCTGCTAAAGGACCGTCTTTCATTGCTTCTTTAAATCCTTTTTCTACAGCTGGAATATACTCTTTTGGTACGTTACCTCCTTTAACTTCGTTAACGAATTGTAATCCCATTGGTACTTTTCCATCTACTTCATCTGCAGGTCCGATTTCGAAAACGATATCCCCGAATTTACCACGACCTCCAGATTGTTTTTTATAAACCTCACGGTGGTTTGCCTTACGAGTAAATGCTTCTTTGTACTCTACTTGTGGCTCTCCTTGATTAACCTCAACTTTAAATTCACGTTTCATACGATCCACGATGATATCTAAGTGAAGCTCACCCATACCAGAGATAATTGTTTGTCCTGAAGCTTGGTCTGTACGCACTGTAAAAGTTGGATCTTCTTCAGCCAATTTAGCTAAAGCCATACCCATTTTATCAACGTCAGCTTTTGTTTTAGGCTCGATAGCGATACCAATTACTGGATCAGGGAACACCATAGATTCTAATACAATTGGATGTTTCTCATCACATAAAGTATCTCCAGTTTTAATATCTTTAAATCCTACCGCTGCACCGATATCTCCAGCTTCAATTCTTTCGATTGGATTTTGTTTATTAGCGTGCATTTGGTAGATACGAGAAATACGCTCTTTGTTTCCTGAACGAGTGTTCAACACATACGAACCTGCGTCTAATCCTCCTGAATATGCACGGAAGAATGCCAAACGCCCTACATAAGGGTCTGTAGCAATCTTAAACGCTAATGCAGCGAATGGTGCATCAACAGATGGTTTTCTTGAGATAGGCTCATCTGTATTAGGATCTGTACCTTCAATAGCTTCCTTATCCACTGGAGAAGGCAAGTAACGACATACAGCATCCAACATAAATTGCACCCCTTTGTTTTTGAATGAAGAACCACATGTCATTGGGATAATGCTCATATCTAATGTAGCTGCACGCAACGCTTTGTGAATTTCTTCTTCAGTGATAGACTCTTCGTCCATCATGTATTTCTCTAGTAAATCTTCGTCGTAAGCCGCAATTTCCTCGATCAATTGACCACGGTATTTTTTCACGTCATCAATCATATCTGCTGGAATTTCAACAACGTCAAATGTAGCTCCTTGAGTTTCTTCGTGCCATACAATTGCACGGTTTTTTACCAAGTCTACTACCCCTTTGAAATCTGCCTCATCACCAATTGGTAATACAATTGGCACCGCATTAGATTTCAACATATCTTTAACTTGCTGACAAACTCTTAAGAAATTAGCTCCTTGACGGTCCATTTTGTTTACAAATCCCATACGTGGAACTTTGTAGTTATCAGCTAATCTCCAGTTAGTTTCAGATTGTGGCTCTACTCCATCTACTGCAGAGAACAAGAACACTAATCCGTCTAATACACGTAATGAACGGTTTACCTCAACAGTAAAGTCAACGTGTCCCGGAGTATCGATGATATTGAAATGGTATTCATTAGACTCTGGTAATTTCTTACCTTGATCTGTTGGGAAATTCCAAGTACAAGTTGTTGCTGCAGAAGTAATTGTAATACCTCTTTCAGCCTCTTGTTCCATCCAGTCCATAGTAGAAGCACCATCGTGTACTTCTCCTAATTTATGATTTTTCCCTGTATAGAAAAGGATACGCTCTGTTGTTGTTGTTTTCCCAGCATCAATGTGGGCAGCAATCCCTATGTTTCTAGTAAATTTTAAATCTCTAGCCATTGTACTTTAATATTAAAATTAGAATCTAAAGTGAGAGAATGCTTTATTAGCTTCTGCCATTTTATGAGTATCCATTCTTTTCTTAACCGCAGCTCCTTCTTCTTTAGCCGCAGCCAAAATTTCAGATGCTAATTTTGCAGCCATTGATTTTTCATTTCTTTTTCTTGCATAAAGAATCATCCATTTCATTGCCATAGAAATTTTTCTATCTGGACGAATCTGCATAGGAATCTGAAACGAAGCTCCACCTACACGACGAGAACGAACCTCTACGTGTGGCATTACATTTGACAATGCATCTTTCCAAATTTCTAAAGATGACTTTTCTTCATCTTGCTTTTTAGATTCTACAATATCTAATGCATCGTAAAACACTTTGAAAGCAATTGATTTTTTACCATCCCACATTAAGTTGTTTACAAAACGCGTTACTAACTGATCGTTAAATTTCGGATCTGGTAAAAGAGGTCTTTTCTTTGCCTGTCTTTTTCTCATTTCTTTTGTTTCTTAAAAGTTTTTTAAACTATTACTTTTTTGCATCTTTAGGGCGTTTTGCACCATATTTAGATCTTCTTTGTGTACGACCGTTTACTCCAGCAGTATCCAAAGCACCACGTACGATGTGGTATCTAACACCTGGTAAATCTTTTACCCTTCCACCTCTAACTAATACTATCGAGTGCTCTTGTAAATTGTGTCCTTCTCCTGGGATGTAAGCATTTACTTCATTACCGTTTGTCAAACGCACACGCGCTACTTTACGCATTGCAGAGTTTGGCTTTTTAGGTGTAGTAGTATAAACACGTGTACATACCCCTCTTCTTTGAGGACAAGAATCCAAAGCAATCGATTTACTCTTCTTAGTCAATTGGGTTCTCCCTTTTCTTACTAATTGTTGAATTGTTGGCATAATGTTTATTAAATAATTCTACGTTTATTTTTCCCTATATTTGGGGATGCAAATATATAATTTTTATATTTAAAAACAAATTCAATTCATTAATTTTCAATTTTATGCTATTTTTACACCTTTCAACT
>JBHBEQ010000022.1:0-2646 GCA_041785575.1 Flavobacterium sp. | reverse complement strand
CAATGTTACTCCGCATGTTTTACGACACGCTTTTGCTACACATCTTATTGAAAATGGAACAGATATTCGATTTATTCAAGAATTATTGGGACACAATTCCATAAAAACTACCGAAAAATACACAATGATAACAGATGTTTCCAAATCGAAAATCAAAAGTCCGTTGGACTTACTTTCAAAATAATACGTTTTATAGATTATTTAATATTTTTTCATAATCATATACAAAATTTATTTTCACTTTATCTTGATATTCAGAAAAAATATTTTTACATTAGAACTTTGTTCCATTTGTTTGTTTTAAGCTTTAAATAAAATATCGAACAGCTTATAAGTAGTTTTATACATTTTCTATCTGTTAACACATAAATAATACAAGAAAGAAAGTAAAACTCATTTTTTCTACTATATTTACACCCTAGATACTCTAAAAAAATGAAAGAAAAAATAATCATAGGTAGCGAGGAATGGTGTGCTCTACCAGCATTAAACATTCCTGCAATGAAAATCAGAATAGATTCTGGAGCTAAAACATCTGCTTTACACGCTGAAAACATTGTTCCATTTGATAAGAATGGAGAAAGTTGGGTACGTTTTAATGTTAATCCATTACAAAACAATACGAAATCCATCATCAAATGCGAAGCAAAAGTTATAGATAAACGCATTATTAAGAGTTCGAATGGAAATAGAGAATCGAGATACGTTATCCAAACACCAATTCGTCTGGGAGAACATATACTGGATATAGAACTTACACTAACCAACCGCAATGCAATGGGCTACAAAATGCTTTTGGGACGTGAAGCACTTAGCGGTAAATTCATTGTAGATCCGGAAATTAACTTTGCTTTTGGAATCGTTTCTACAGAAAATCTAAAGCGATATTATACTTCTACAGAAGAAGATTCTAAATCTCTTCGCATAGGGGTTTTGGCTAGTAATCCTGAATTGTATTCTAACAAAAGACTTATTGAGGCAGGGCAATTGAGAGGACACGAAATGCACTTTTTGAATATCAAGCATTGTTATATAAAACTAGATGCAACTACTCCAGAAATACATTATAGAGGAGGTAGAATTTTGAATGATTTCGATGCTATTATTCCAAGAATACGTCCGAGTATGACCTATTATGGTTGTGCTTTAATTCGCCATTTTGAATCGTTAAAAATTTTCAGTCTTAATACTGCTGATGCAATAACTCAATCGAGAGATAAATTGTTTTCATTACAATTGCTATTGGGCAATGGAATTGAGATACCTACTACAGGATTTGCAAATTCTCCTCTAGATACTACAGACCTCATCAATATGGTTGGAGGTAGTCCTTTAATCATCAAATTATTAGAAGGTACACAAGGAAAAGGTGTTGTACTTGCAGAAACTAAGAAAGCTGCCGAATCGGTAATCAATGCCTTCAAAAGTTTGAATGCCAATATTCTTGTTCAAGAATTTATCAAAGAAGCAAACGGTAAAGACCTTCGACTTTTTGTTGTTGACGGAAAAGTAGTTGCTGCTATGCAAAGAGAGGCTTTACCTGGTGAATTCAGAGCTAATATTCACCTTGGTGGCAGTGCATCTCTTGTAAAAGTTACGCCTGAAGAGAAGCGAATTGCTGTACGTGCTGCAAAAGCAATGAACTTAAAGGTTGCGGGAGTTGACATTATTCGTTCGTCAAAAGGACCTTTACTACTTGAGGTAAACTCTTCACCTGGATTGGAAGGTATAGAAGGTGCTACGGGTAAAGATATTGCTGGAGAAATGATTAAGGCAATAGAGAAAAATTTTAAATGGAAACTCAAAACCGAATAACTACAAAAAAGGCTGTCTTAATAATTTTAGACAGCTTTTTCTTTATTTTGTAACTTGAGCTACTGCACTTATTGTTGCATCAATATCATCATAAGTCAAAGCATCGGTTATAAACCAAGTTTCGTAAGAAGATGGTGCAATGTACATTCCTTTGTTCAGTAAATCGTGAAAGAATTTTTTAAACTCAGGAGTATCTGCTTTCGTAGCATCTGAATAGTTTTCTACAGCATTTTCACAAAAGAATACTGAAATCATAGAGCCTACTCTATTGATTACATATTTTTTATTATTTTCTTTTAATACCTTGTGAAGTCCTTTTTCTAAATACGCTGTTTTTTCTTCTAATCGTGTAAACAACTCTACATCATTATTAATCGATTGAAGCATAGTTAAACCTGCAGCCATTGCTAATGGATTTCCTGAAAGTGTTCCTGCTTGATAAACTGGTCCTACAGGTGCAAGGTAATCCATAATTTCGTTTCGAGCGGCAAAAGCTCCAACAGGAAGACCTCCACCTATCACTTTCCCAAAACAAACTATATCTGCATTTATTCCAAAATATTCTTGAGCACCACCTTTTGCAAGACGAAAACCTGTCATTACCTCATCAAAAATCAAAAGTGCTTGGTTTTCATCACATAGAGTTCGCAATTTTTGTAAAAAATTATTTGTTGGTGGCACACATCCCATATTTCCTGCAACAGGCTCTATGATTACACACGCTATCTGGTCTTTATTTGCGTCAAACAATATCCGCAACTTTTCCCCAAGCTACTATATTGTGCCATTGTACACTTTCTTGCTTTTCTCCTTTTTCATTATAATACACCT
>JBHBEQ010000021.1:0-8298 GCA_041785575.1 Flavobacterium sp. | reverse complement strand
ATACAAAGGTTTGTCTTTATTGTATTTAGGCAAATAAATTGCGTTTAAATTTTGCTCTGAATTGTAATAATCATCCGAATCACAAGTCATACCACCAAGTAATACGCGCTCATACGAATCATTCCAACGATTTACTGCAAGCATAATAAAACGTTTGTTGATTGCCCAAGTATCTGGAAGTGTAGTAATAAATGACGAATCAATCATATTCCACTTTTCGCGATCGTTTTGTTGCTTTTGATACAACACTTGATAGATTGCTCCTCCTGATTCACCTACAGTAAACGAACCAAATTCTGTAAAAATATTAGGTACTGGCACTTCTGCATCGTCACAAAATATTTTTATTTGGTTGATAATTTCATCTACCATATAAGCGTAATCGTATTCAAACGCCAACGAATTTTTAATTGGAAAACCACCTCCAATGTTTAAACTGTCAAGAGTTGGACATTCTCTACGAAGGTTTACATATACTTTAAGGCATTTTAGTAATTCATTCCAATAATAAGCCGTATCACGAATTCCTGTGTTGATAAAAAAGTGCAACATTTTCAGCTCTACTTTTTTATTTTCGGCAATCATTTTTCTATAAAAAGGCAATATGTTTTTGTATCCGATACCTAATCGAGAGGTATAAAATTCAAATTTTGGTTCTTCTTCCGAAGCAATGCGAATACCTACGTTGAATTTTCCTTTGATAGAATCTTGCAACAAATCTAATTCTTCATAGTTATCTATGATAGGAATGGTTTTTTGATGTCCGTTATTAATCAAACGTGCAATATTCTCGATATATTGGTCGCGTTTAAATCCATTACAAATCACATAGGTATTCTTCCCTATTTTACCTGATTCTAAAAGATTTTCCACTATATTAATATCAAACGCAGACGATGTTTCGATGTGAATATCGTTTTTAAAGGCTTCGTCCATTATGTATCGAAAATGCGAACTCTTCGTACAATAGCAGTAATAATACTTTCCTTCGTACTTGTGTTTTTCCATCGATTTTCTAAACCAATTTTTCGCCTTATTGATATTATTAGAAATTTGAGGTAAATAGGTAAATTTTAAAGGTGTACCATATTTCTCAACCAACTTCATCAAATCGATATTGTGAAATAGTAAGTTGTCTTTGTTTAAAGTAAATTCCTCTTGAGGAAAATAAAATGTTTGATTGATTAAGTCGTAATATTTTGTGTTCATACTAAGTGTGATGTTCTATTGAAATTAATAATTATTGTTTTTTATTGTCTAAGTAAAAAACACATCAAACTCGAATATTTACTGTTGACATATTCTGTTTTTTATTAAGAAAAACACTATGATATATATTGTTCACAAATATAATTCTAACTTTCCAACAGTTTGAAAAAAATCTACCTCCTAAAACCTTAAATGTTTTCAAAAAAATTTTCAATTCACAAATTGTATTTTCATTTTTATCCTACAAATGTAGAAAATAAATTTTAGCTTTAGGACTATTCTATTTCATTTTTTTGTTCGAAATAATACAAAAATGCGTTTTCTAACATTTCAGTAGTTACTTCTTGTCCCCAAATAGCATCTCCCCTTCCATTCAACAACACAAAATAGACTACTCCTGCCTTATTTTTCTTATCGTTTCGCATTCGCTCTATCACGTCTTGCATCCAATCTTTTTGCCAATCAATTTTGGAATAATAATTTCCCAATACAGAAGTTATCTCATTTAAATATACTTCATCAATCAATTGTTTTTGATAAGACAAATGTGCTTCTATCACTATTCCAGCTGCTACAGCAAATCCGTGCAACAAAGGATTTTCAGGGTTGTTTTGCAAAAAGAAACTTTCAAGGGAATGCCCAACTGTATGTCCGAAATTCAACTTTTTTCGGATATTTTTCTCCTTAGGGTCTGAACAAACAATTTTGTTTTTAATCTCTACAGAACGATAAATCAACTGCTGTAAGTCTTCTAAAGTAAATTGTGACAAATCCGAAATTTTTTTCCAATACGAATCATCAGCAATAAGTCCGTGTTTAAACATTTCTGCCAAACCTGAAAGCATTTCTTCTTGAGGTAATGTTTCTAAATATTTCACATCTACAATCACCATTTCCGAAAGTGAAAAAAGACCTATTTCATTTTTCAACACACCCAAATCAACTCCAGTTTTTCCACCAACAGAAGCATCTACCATAGACAAAAGAGATGTAGGGATATTTACATAATCGATACCTCGCTTAAACGTAGAAGCAACAAATCCTCCAAGATCTGTAACTACTCCTCCTCCAAGATTAATCAAAACAGAATGTCTATCTGCTCCTAATTCAGCCATTGATTGCCATACACCCATACACGTGTCTATGCTTTTATTAGACTCTCCAGCCTCTATCTCAATTATTTCAATGGGTAATTCTGTAGCTAAATTTTGCAAAAAATAAGGCAAACAATACTCAACCGTATTGCTATCTGTTAATACAAATATGGATGAATATTCTTTGGATTGCAACAATTTTGCCAACTCCTCATAGGCTCCAACCCCAAAAAAAACAGGCTTTTGATTGAGGGAATTAATTATCATTTTTCTTTTTTTGACAAAAATAAGGTAATTTTTAGAAGTGTATGTATATTTGCAATATAATATTAAACAATGGAAAAAATATTTGAAAATACAGAAGTTGCTTTCTCTCTAAAAAGCAATAGTGAACTAAAAAGAGCTTACTTTTTATTTAAAATGATTAGTAGTCCGACTTTGGTTAAAATCGGAACAAAACTTACTCATTTTGCAATTAATACAAAACTTCCTGTTAAAAGCATTATCAAATCTACTGTGTTTGATCATTTTTGTGGAGGTACCACAGAAAGTGATTGCATTAAAATCGTAGATAAAATGTATACTAAAGGAGTTTCTTCCGTATTAGACTATTCTGTTGAAGGAAAAGAAACTGAAGAACAATTTGATTTTGGTATGCAAATGACTATCAAAACAATTGAGCTATCTAAACAAAAAGACGCCATTCCATTTGCCGTTTTCAAACCAACTGGAATCGGAAGATTTTTCTTATTCGAAAAAAAAGGAGAAAACAAACCTTTTACTGATGCTGAGCAAAAAGAATGGGATAGAGTTTTAGAAAGATTTGATACGATTTGTAAAAAAGCACACGAACTCGATGTAATGATTCTTGTAGATGCAGAAGAAACGTGGATGCAAGATGCTGCAGACGAAATTGTATTAGATATGATGCGCAAATACAACAAAGAAAAAGCTATTGTATTCAACACTGCACAAACTTATCGTTGGGATCGTTTTGACTTTGTAAAAAAATTACACCAATTAGGTTTAGAAGAAGGTTTTCACGTTGGATTAAAAGTAGTAAGAGGTGCTTATATGGAGAAAGAGCGCGCAAGAGCTAAAGAAAAAGGTTACCCTTCTCCTATCTGCAAAGACAAAGCCGAAACCGACCAAACCTTTAACAATACGGTGACTTATATGTTGCAAAACATCAACAATAAAATGGCTTTATTCGCTGGTACACACAACGAAGAAAGCACCTATATGTTAATGCGTTTGATGAAAGAAAACAACATCGAAAACAACCATAAAAACATCTGGTTTGGACAGCTTTATGGAATGAGTGACAATATGAGTTACAACCTCGCAAAACACCACTACCACATTGCTAAATACTTGCCTTTTGGCCCGGTGTATGACGTTGTTCCTTACCTTATTCGTCGTGCAGAAGAAAACACTTCAGTTGCAGGACAAACCAATCGAGAACTAGACCTTATTGAAAAGGAAATTAAACGTCGAAAAATATAAATATCAAAAAAACTACTCCCTTGCCGAGTAGTTTTTTTTTATTTTAAAAAGCAAGCTCAAAAATCAACAAAAAAAAACTATCCAACTGAAAAAATTACATGTAGTTTATTTATATTTGCTATTCACAACCTAAAAAACACTTAAAAACTGATTCAGAGATGCAAAACAAAATTTCTGCCTTAGTCATCACTCTAAATGAGGAAAAAAACATTCGTGAATTGATGGAAAATCTTGCTTTTGCAGACGAGATTATTGTTGTAGACTCCTATAGCACGGATGAAACAATGGAAATTCTAAAGGAATTTCCTAAAGTAAAAGTTTATCAACATCCATTTGACAATTTTTCTTCTCAACGAAATATTGCATTAAGCTACGCTTCAAACGATTGGATATTGTTTATAGATGCAGACGAAAGACTGTCTGAACCTTTGAAAAATGAAATCTTAGAAACCCTTAAAAAACCTGCATACGAAGCCTATAACATCAAACGAACATTTTATTTTTTCAACAAACCTATGCGTTTTTCTGGTCTTCAGACAGATAAGAATGTTAGACTTTTCAAAAAAAATGGTATAAAATACCACGGATTGGTTCATGAAAAACTCAATATTACATACAAAATAGGAATACTTAAAAACCATTTAAAACACTATTCTTATTCAGACTATGAGCATTTCAAAAACAAAATCTTTCACTACAACCAGCTCAAAGCAGTGGAAAAATTACAAAATGGAAAAACTCCTAGTCTTTTTATGTCGGTTGCACATCCATTGTACAACTTTCTCTATAGATATATATGGCGCTTAGGTATTTTAGATGGAAAAAAGGGATTTATTGTTTGTAAGGTATATGCACAAGGTATTCAGGAACGCTATCGAGAAATGAAAAAAATTAAAAACAAAAAATGATAAATTTTATCTATTCCTTAATAAAAATTTAAAATACAAAACACAAGAAAAACAAAATAATTGTCCTTAAATTTGTAGAAGAAAATTAACAATTAAAATTTATACATTATGTCATTAGTAGGAAAAAAATTCCCAAACATTACTGTAGATGCCATCTCTGAAATGGGAGATAACCTTAGAATTAACGTATTAGAGGAAGCAACAAAAAACAATAAAAAAGTATTATTATTCTGGTATCCAAAAGATTTCACTTTTGTATGTCCTACAGAATTACACGCTTTCCAAGCTGCTTTAGGAGAATTTGAAAAAAGAAACACTATTGTAATCGGTGCTTCTTGCGACACTAACGAAGTACACTTCGCTTGGTTAAACACTCCAAAAGACAACGGTGGAATCGAAGGTGTAACTTACCCATTATTAGCTGATACTACTCGTAACTTATCTAGTGTTTTAGGAATTTTAGATATCGAAAATGAAGAGTACAGCGAAGAAGTAGACGCTTTACAAATTGAAGGTTCTAATGTTACTTACAGAGCTACTTATCTAATTGATGAAACTGGAAAAATTTTCCACGAGTCTGTAAACGATATGCCATTAGGAAGAAACGTTAACGAATACTTGCGTTTGATCGATGCTTATACACACGTTCAAAAATTCGGAGAAGTTTGTCCTGCAAACTGGGAAGAAGGAAAAGATGCAATGAAAGCAGATCGCAACTCAACTGCTGATTATTTAGCAAAACACTAATAAATAATTAAAAAAGTCAGAAGTTAACATTTCTGACTTTTTTAAAAAAAGTAAAGTCATGATTGAATTAGAAAACGATAACTTACAAGAAATTATTGCAAACAATCCTAAAGTTGCAGTACAATTTTCAGCTTCTTGGTGTGGAAACTGTCGCATCATGAAACCAAAATTCAAAAAATTAGCATCTGAAAAAGATGGAATTATTTTTGTAATTGCTGACGCTGAAAAATTTCCTGAATCAAGAAAACTTGCAAACGTTACTAACTTACCAACATTTGCTACTTTCGTAGATGGAAAATTAGTAAACCAAGCACAAACAAACAAAGCTGAAGCTTTGACAGAATTGATTAACGAAATCGCTTAACGAATGAAATTACCAGTAATCAAACACCTTACACAATTTATTGAAGAAAACGACGAAGATTTCGTAATTGAAACTATCGAAGTTTTAGAAGCACTCACAGAAGTACCTTCTCTTAAAGATGAAGAACTTGACGTGATTGGAGAATTAATCTCGAATATGTATGGTGCTTTAGAAGTAGATAAAATGGTGAAATCAGGAACACCTAAAAAAGAAGCTTTAAATGCTTTTATGCAACGCGTTTTAGGTTCTATAGATAAATAAAAAAAGCTGTCCTTGTGACAGCTTTTTTACCTTTATTACATTCTGCTCGGAACATCTATTCCCAGTAGAGAAAAAGCGTTTTTAACCACTTCTCCTACTTTTGAAGACAATTGCACTCGGAATGCTTTTTTATTTTGGTTTTCCTCTCCTAGAATAGAAAGGGATTGATAAAATGAGTTATATGCTTTTACCAATTCATAGGTATAATTTGCAATAAGTGCCGGACTGTAATTTTTTGCAGCCAACTGAATTGTTTCTGGAAACTGTGAAATGATTTTCACCAATCCTTTTTCTTTTTCATGCAACTCCCCTTCCAGTATTACATTATTATAATCAAATGTAGTATTTCTTAATATCGACTGGATACGAGCGTATGTGTACTGAATGAAAGGTCCTGTATTTCCATTAAAATCGACAGATTCTTTCGGGTCAAACAAAATGCGTTTTTTCGGATCTACTTTAAGTATGAAATACTTTAAAGCTCCTAAACCTATTGTTTGGTATAGTACGTTTTTTTCTTCTTCGTTTAAACCGTCTAATTTACCCATTTCTTCAGAAATCTCTTCGGCAGTTGTTACCATATCCTTCATCAAATCATCTGCATCAACCACTGTCCCTTCTCTAGATTTCATTTTACCTGATGGTAAATCTACCATTCCGTAGGACAAATGAAATAAATTAGAAGCCCAATCGTATCCTAATTTTTTCAATATCAAAAACAACACTTTAAAATGGTAATCTTGTTCATTACCTACAGTATATACCATCCCTCCTACATCTGGATAATCTTTCACACGTTGTATAGCTGTTCCAATATCTTGTGTAATATATACAGAGGTTCCATCAGCACGCAACACCAATTTTTCATCAAGTCCTTCATCTGTTAAATCTATCCATACAGAACCATCTTCTTTGCGATAAAACACCCCTTTTTCCAATCCTTCATCTACAAGATTTTTTCCCAACAAATAGGTTTCGCTTTCGTAATAATTACAATCAAAATCTACTCCTATATTTTTATATGTAACATCAAATCCTTCATACACCCATCCGTTCATTTTTTTCCACAAGTCAATAACTTCTGGTTTTCCTTCTTCCCAATCCAAAAGCATTTGTTGAGCTTCCAACAAAATCGGCGCTTGTTTTTTTGCTTCTTCTTCTGATTTCCCTTCTGCTATCAACTGATTAATTTGGTCTTTGTATGCTTTATCAAAAGCTACATAGTAATTCCCTACCAGTTTATCCCCTTTTAATCCTGTTGATTCTGGAGTTTCTCCATTTCCAAATTTTTGCCAAGCCAACATCGATTTACAAATGTGGATTCCTCTGTCGTTGATAACTTGTGTTTTATATACTTTTTTTCCAGCAGCTTTTAATATTTGAGCTACTGAATATCCTAAAAGCACATTTCTAACGTGTCCGAGATGCAAAGGTTTATTTGTATTTGGCGATGCATATTCTACCATTACAGCTTTCTCTTCTGTTGCAGTAGCTAACCCATAATTTTCCTTTTGAAAAATATCTCCAAAAGATTTTAAATAATACGCATCATCAATTACGATATTCAAAAAACCTTGTACAACATTAAATTTAGATACGATATCTACATTAGTTACCAAATAGTTACCTATATCCGTACCTATCTGTACTGGATTTCCTTTAATTAATTTCAATAATGGAAAAACAACCAAAGTAATATCTCCTTCGAAGTCTTTACGCGTTTCTTGAAATTCTACTTTTTCCAATTCAACGCCAAAAAGCGACTGAACAGCGTGTTGAATATGAGGTTTTAGTAATTCTGACAAAGACATTTTATGTAATTTTTAATTGAGCTACAAAGATATATTTTCTTTAAAAATCATCGTATAAAAAAGTATCTAAATGATTTTTGTTGTATTTTAGCCTACAAAAAAAATATGAAAATAGCCATTGTATGCTATCCGACCTTTGGAGGAAGTGGCGTTGTAGCTACCGAATTGGGAATTTCTCTTGCAAAAAGAGGTCATGAGATTCATTTTATCACTTACAGACAACCTGTTCGATTAGCCTTACTAAACCCTAACATTCATTTTCATGAAGTGGTAGTTCCTGAATATCCATTATTTCACTACCAACCATACGAATTGGCTCTCTCGAGTAAAATTGTAGATATGGTAAAGCTACATCAAATAGATATCTTACACGTTCATTATGCCATACCTCACGCATT
>JBHBEQ010000020.1:0-3452 GCA_041785575.1 Flavobacterium sp. | reverse complement strand
TGAATCTGTAGAAAACAACACTTCATTTGCTCCTAATTTTAGAGCATCTGCACCCTTGCTTTCAGAAGTTGTAATCATTACAACATGGGCACCCATTGCTTTTGCAAATTTTACACCCATATGTCCTAATCCGCCAAGT
The DNA here is from genome assembly GCA_041785575.1 of Flavobacterium sp. Lineage (GTDB taxonomy): Bacteria > Bacteroidota > Bacteroidia > Flavobacteriales > Flavobacteriaceae > Flavobacterium. The sequence continues at coordinate 3,313 of JBHBEQ010000020.1, read as the reverse complement.
CCGATAATTCCAACTTTGTCTCCTTTCTTTATATTCCAATGTTTTAATGGTGACCAAGTGGTGATTCCTGCACACAATAAAGGAGCTACATTTGCCAATGGAAGATTATTAGGAATATGTAATACAAAATCTTCTTCAACAACGATCTTTTCGGAATATCCGCCATAGGTAACTCCTCCGTATTTAGAGCGAGTAGAATTGTATGTACCTGTAGAACCATTCTCGCAGTATTGTTCTAATCCTTCGTTACAAGAATAACACGATTGACAAGATTCTACTAAACATCCAACACCAACGAGGTCTCCAATTTTGAATTTAGTTACTTCTGCACCGATTTGTTCTACTCTTCCTACGATTTCGTGTCCCGGAACTGCTGGATAATTTGTTGCACCCCAGTCGGACTTAACCGTGTGAATATCACTGTGACATACGCCACAATATTCAATTTTTATCAATACGTCTTTAGCTTGTACCTCACGTCTGTTGATATTATGAGGTTTTAATGGATCTATTGCATTAAATGCAGCGTATGCTTTAGTGTTCATATAAATGATGTTTTAGACCATAAATTTACGGATAACAATTAAGAAAGTAAAGAAAATGATACATTTTTAAGCAAAAATAGATGGGTATTTATATTCTGTTTTAGGTACTTTTCAATGATTTTTGATAGATGGTATTAAGAAGCGAAATGATAATATCGAACGTTTGTTTTTTTGTCGTAATATTGTGAAAAATATTTAGTACATTTACTTGATTTAAAATAGAACACTATGAAAAGTATTTTTAGTTTATTATTGTTAGGAGTAGCATTGTCAGCTTCAGCGCAAGAGTCAATACCAGAGGCAATAAAGGGGCAGCAATATGGTGCGGGAGTATCGGATCATAACACGTTTAATGTATATACGCCCGATCAAATAATTGAAGAATTGCAATCTAAAGAGAAATTAGAGCATGTTGTTATACGTGCAAAAGTAACTGGAGTTTGCGAAAAAAGAGGCTGTTGGTTAGATTTGGAGAATACTCAAAACAAAAGAGTGTTTGTGAAAATGAAAGATTATGCTTTTTTCTTACCAATGTCAATATTAGGAAAAACGGTACTTATTGATGGAGAAGTACATAAAAATATTATTTCGGTAAAAGAATTAAGACATTATGCACAAGATGCTAAAAAGTCTAAGAAAGAAATTAAGAAAATTAAAAAGCCAAAAACAGAATATCGCGTGATTGCAAATGGAATTAAGGTGATAGATTGATTTTGTGAATTAATATTTCTTTAAATAAAAACGTTTCTGTATATATAGAGACGTTTTTTTTCTGTTTTATTTCCGAAAAAGGTTCGTAAATTAATGGTGTGGAGGAAATATACATGTTTGTTATAGAACATAGAATGGTTAGAATACAATTTTAACCGATGGCAAATGAAATCGCTTTTAATTTAGAATGTAACGATTATAAAAAAACGTCTTACAACTATGGTAAGACGTTTTTTAATTAATATACTAAGCTGTAGAATTGTAGCTAAAACAATCACTCGTTCTACTTTGCTTGTGTATGATTTCTATAAGTATCAAACGATGTTCTTATAAATTTTTAATACCCATATTCCAAAGCGTAAATGCTTGTGTGTCGGTATTTTCATTAATGGTTTGTTCTACCGATTTACCTGCACCGTGTCCAGCATTTATATCGATACGAATAAGCATTGGGTTGTTCCCTTTGTTTTTATCTTGTAGTTCTGCTGCAAACTTATAGCTATGTGCAGGAACTACACGGTCGTCGTGATCTCCTGTTGTAATCATTGTTGCAGGGTAAGAAACTCCTTGTTTTACATTGTGAACAGGAGAGTAGTTTCTTAAATATTGAAACATTTCAGGAGAGTCTTCGGCTGTTCCGTAGTCGTAAGCCCATCCAGCTCCTGCGGTAAATGTATGATATCTAAGCATATCTAAAACTCCCACACCAGGCAATGCAACCTTGATTAAATCTGGTCTTTGCGTCATAGTAGCACCAACTAGTAAACCTCCATTAGATCCTCCTTTGATAGCTAGTTTTTCAGATGAAGTGTATTTGTTAGCGATGAGGTATTCGGCAGCTGCGATAAAATCATCAAATACATTTTGTTTCTGCATTTTGGTTCCAGAGTTGTGCCATTTTTTACCATATTCACCTCCACCACGTAAATTAGCCACTGCATATATACCACCATTTTCTATCCATACGGCATTTGCTATGCTGAAAGAAGGTGTAAGCGAAACATTGAAACCTCCATATCCATATAAGATAGTAGGATTGGTTCCGTCAAGTTTAATTCCTTTCTTGTAAGTGATGATCATCGGAACTTTAGTACCATCTTTTGAAGTATAGAATACTTGTTTTGATTCAAAGTCATCTGAGTTAAATTTCACTTTTGGTTTTTGATAAAGTTCTGATTTTCCAGATGAAATTTTCATTTTATAGATAGAACTAGGAGTGATATAATTAGTGAAAGAATAATACAGTTCTTTTGCATTATCTTTTGCACTAAAACCACTTGCAGTTCCAATACCAGGCAATTTTATGTCTTTTATGAATTTCCCGTTGTAATCATATTGTTTTACAACAGAGATAGCGTCTTTCATGTAATTGGCAAAGAAATATTTTCCTGCTTTCGATAGCCTGAGTACCTGTTCTGTTTCAGGGATGATTTCTTTCCATAGTGAAGGAGTGTTTAATTCATTTTCTTTTGCTGCAACTAACTTTTTGTTTGGAGCGTTGAGATTTGTAAAGACATAAAACAAGCCATTTTTGTGGTCTATAATGGAGTAATCATTGTCGAAACCACTTACAATGTTTTTGATTTCAGATTTAGGGTTTGTTAAATCTTTAATATATAATTCATTTCCAGAAGTTGCATTTGCAGTTGAAATGATAAGATATTTTTGATCGTCTGTAATATACCCACTTACGTATCTTCTTTTGATGTCTTTTCCAAAGATTAATTGGTCGTTTTTCTGCGAAGTACCTAATCTATGAAAATACAATTTGTGTTGATCGGTTTTTGAAGATAATTCAGAACCTTCAGGTTTGTCGTAGCTTGAATAGTAAAATCCTTCGTTTTTATACCAAGCAATTCCAGAGAATTTTACATCTACAAGAGTATCTCCTACGATAGTGTTGTCTTTAGTGTTTCGTACAATGATTTTTCTCCAATCGCTTCCACCTTCAGAAATAGAATAGGCTACTAAACTGCCATCTTTGCTAAAAGATACATCGGCAAGTGAAGTGGTTCCATCTTTCGAAAAAGTGTTAGGGTCTAGAAAAATCTCTTCTT
>JBHBEQ010000019.1:0-7927 GCA_041785575.1 Flavobacterium sp. | reverse complement strand
CCCAAATATAAACTAAAATGAATATACTACAAGGAAAAAGAATGTTTGCAAACACACAAAAAATGGTATCAGTTATGAAATTTTTATGTATTGTATTGATACTTGGTGTAGGAGAAATTGTTTATGGGCAAAGCTTTCCTCCCAATGGTGTTAAGGCAGAATCTGACTTTAATATCGCTGACCAATTTAGTTTTGGAAAATTGGAGATAACAGTAAGTGGTATTAGTGGAAGCACCAATATACGAGTACTTTTGCCTAAAGGAGTTACCTATAAAACAGGTAGTATAACAAATGTAACAGGAGGAACAGCAGTTGAAGGCAGTATGGCCGACCTTAACAAACCTGAGTTTACACTGACGGGTAGTTCTGTTACATTTACAATTGAGAAAAAAGCATCAAAAGAGGCTTTTGATGCAGCTCGTGGTGTTGGTGGTGGCTCAACATCTAAAATTAAAGATAGAGTTGAGGTTATTTCTTCGGGACGTCAAGGAGAGTCTAACGAATATACATTTAAATATCCTGAGGTGTCTGTACAAAATGTAGCGGCTCATTCTGATGCTTTTGGAGATAGTGGCGTTAAAACTTTTGATATTCGTAACGGAGGAAATGGAACTTTGTATGATATTTATTTTTATGTAGAATATCCAGCAGGAATTACACATAAGCAAATTTCTTTCAACGGAAATGTGCTTACTCCAACTAATGTTACAGGAAGTAGATATTCTTATAAAATAGAAAGAAGTAGCTTACCAAGTGGCGGACTTGCTAATAATCAAAGTATTACTTTGCAACACGAATACAAAGTAAATTCTTGTGGTACAGTAAATATTGTTTATAATGCAGGCTGGGGGGAGTCTGCTACCAACTTGTATCAGACCAACCAAGCGAATCGTTCGGTAACAAGCCCCACAGGAGCTCCTAAAATAGGACTGAATCCAAATAATACAAAAACCTATTTTGTTCCGGATACTGACGGACTTTGTGGAACTTATATAGGAGAATATGTGCTTACCTATAAGAATGCAGGTACTACTACAAACTTGGCTTCGGCAATGCGTAATGTGGTAATGCGTTTGCACGAATCGTATGTAGATAATGCAGTAGTGTACATACCAGATGATGTACGTATTGTTAATGGAGCTAATCATAACGAAGTAGTAGCCAATTTGACAGCAACAACAACTCATCCAAGAAAGAAGATTTATTTGGTTGATTTTTCAACTATTAATATGGTTTCAGGAAAAGAAAGTCTTTCAGGTCTTTCTGATTTGGACGGTGATGGTAAATATAATGATTTGGAGTCTGGTAAAGAAATAACGATTCGTTTTAAGTTAAAAAGAGAAACGCCAGTTGTTTGTTTGTCTGACAAACCTTTTAGTGGGAGTTATTCGGTACAACGAGTTATTCAGTTTGGTTATACGGACATTTGTGGCAATATAAAAACACCTGATACACAACCAGATGTTAAACCTACTATATTGACAAGATCTTTTCACGGGGTAACCGATAGTTCTGTCGTGCCATTAGCAATGGCTGAAAATGCAACAGTAAATGGTGGGTTTAGTTTTGGAGGAAGTACTTTTATTGCTTCTGATGTAATGCAAGGTAAAGCATCAGCACAATCAGAAATTAAAAAATATCTTCAATATGAAATTGAACTTCCTGCGGGACTTACGGTTTCTAATGTAAGAATGTTTAATAAACAAAGTGGAACTACTGTAAAACATACACTGAACCAAACAGGTAATAAGGTTATTATTTCAGGAGCTAAAGGAGCTACTGTAACAATAGAGCATATAAGTTTAGATTTTACAAATAATTGTACTACTGGTGGTGCAGGAACTCGTCCTATTAAATATAGTTTAAACTACGTAGAAGAATATAATGGGAAAACGTGTGTTACCAAACTTATGTGTGCAGAAAAAAATATTCGATTTATTTGTCCGCAAAAATGTACAGAAGAAGGCCCTGTTATTTTAAAAACTTCGGGGCGCAGAGCTGATAATTCTTTGGGTTGGACAGACCATACGATGACTACACGGGCAACAGCAACCTCAGTAGATCCAATTGATTTGAAGCGTTCGTTGTACTTAGATGATATTGAAATTACAGCCGAAGGAAGACAAAATAAAGGAAATACCGATAACTTATATTATACATTCCTTACCGGAGATAATATTTCTTTGAAACCACTCAACATTGAAGTTAGTTTTTTCCGTGCAGGAGCGCAAGTGGGTACTACCCAAACACTAACCAGTGCCGTAGCTACTGTTTCGCCTGAGGGGACTAAGCAACGCATTATTTGGAATTTAACATCGGCATTGCCATCAGGGCAGCTTTTAGCCGATGATACTTTCACAGTGAAGGCTTCTTATACAGTTGATAAAGTGCTTAATGATCGCAGCAATGCTAAAGATGCTTTGTTGGGAGATGCTTCACATTTCTATATGTTAAAACCCGCAGATACGAAATGGTATTATTGTGGGGTACCTATTATTCCAGATTTTTATGTAGCAGGGACTTTTACCATTAATGGTTCTAATGAGTTTAATTTAATAGGTTGTAACCCTATAAATATAGGTAGTAATATGGGGTATTTGGCACGTCGATTTAATTCTGCGGGGGTTACTTACAAAAATGAATTTCGCCCTGATCGTTTGATAAAGACTTTTACGATTACCTTACCCAAAACGTATTCTATTACAAAGTTGGAATATGAGTATACTATAAATTCGGCAACAGGAGCTAGGGGGCCTATTATTGAAATATCTCTGGACGATTTACAAAAAACTACGGTAGGTAATAATATAGAATACACATATGTTAATAAGCCTAAAGGAACTAAAGGGTATCTTCCACCAGGAGCTTTAACAGCTGAAAATAGTTATAGTGCATTTATTCGCCCAACAGTGCAGGCTTCTTGTGGTTCTATTGAAGGACAAGGAACAACTGGTACAGAGCGAGGTATTTTGGCAGTAACTTATGATGATTTCTACTATGTAAACCATTTAGGAAGAAGTGTTCCAGGTACAGATAGTGAAGACCAAAATAAAAGTTTGGTACTTAGACAAAAACCAACAATGACATTGCGGGCTGTAGGAAATACAAGTCTTAAAGTAACCAAAGTAGAAGAAGAAATAGAGGTGAAACTCACCAATACACATTCTTCTTCCACAGCACCTTACACTTGGATTTCTATTCCTGATGTAACAGGTATACAAGTAATAAGCCTTACTGATGTTTCATCAGGAAGTGTGATTACTCCACAATCGGGTGTAGGAAATGAAAAAATGTATCATTTGAGTACAGCTGGTTTAACAGCAGGGCAAAGTGCTAATTATAAAATCAAGTTAAAACTTATCAATTGTAATAAGGTTGATTTGGTAATACACGGTGGTTGGAATTGCGGTGCTTTCCCTAATGGAGGCTTGGCAGGAGAAGGAACGTGTAGTGCTTCTAATATCAAGTATGTTTTAGACCCTGTAAAAAGTGAAATACAGGTAACAGCGGCAGCAGGTTCGCCTGTGTCAGGAGCTGGACTTAAAATGTGTGAAGATAATAAATATTCGTACATACTCAATAGTGCAGGTGAGGGGGTAATTGTTAATCCGAAATTCCAAATAGCAATACCAACAGGAATTATTATCAATACAGTTCGTGCAGAGTATCCTATAAATTCAGGTACTTGGCATACATTTGCGAATCCACCAGCAGGTGCCACTAGTTTTGAGGCAGACCTTACCCAACATCCGAGCTTTCCAGTAGCAGGGTTACCAGGTACTTTAGGAACCACATCGCTTAATGCTCGCCAAATACGTATGGAATTCAATGTACAACCTGATTGTAATTATGTAGCAGGTTCTTCTTTCGATGTTCAAGTAACAGGAAAGAATATGTGTGGCGATGCTATTACAGGTAATAGAGTAAGTACAATAACCGCAGGTATTGATGGGGTAACGGGTGGTACTTATTCAGTTGATAATACACTTCGTTACAAAAATGGTGATGCCAATGCTTGTGCTACAGGTGCAGTATATAAAGGAAAACATACCATTATTGCTACTGCGGGAATTATGACAGGAAATGATGGTGAAGTGGTAGTTGAAATTCCGAAAGGCTTTGACTATATAACAGGTTCGTTTGCCGTTGTTGGAAAATCGGTAGGTGCTACCTTTGCTAATCCAACATACAAAAACTTGATTACGAAACCTTCAGGAGTAAAAGAAGTGCATATCGGTATTCCATCAGGAATGAAAAATGACGATTTTTTTGAATATGAAATTACCGTAAAACAAACTGCTAATACAGAAGCAACAGATTGTCAAAGCACCCAAAACCTTACTTATTGGACAATTGATGTGGCATCAGGTGTACCTTGTAAAGGGACTACTTGTCCGCAAATAATAACGAAAACAACACCACAGAATGGTACAGAAGCTATTGTTGTAAATAGAGCTAAATTGACATTGGAAAATATAAAAGTAACCTCAACCATTGTAAGTGGTAGAGAGCAAGTAACTTTTACATACGATGTGAAAAATAGTTCTTCAACAGTAGCATACAATGGTAACTTAGCGGTTAATCTGTATAATGATGTAAATAATGATGGACGTACTGATGCAAGTGAATTGGTAACAACATTCAATCTTGCAAGTATTTCAGTAGTAGCAAATGGAACATTAACAGGACAGACAAGCACAATTACTTTGAATGAAGACCAAGTATGTCGTATGTACTTGATAATAACCAATGACAAAAATCCTTGTTTATGTGATAGCATAGCATTCAGAACCAACGCTCCTGACCCAATAGCAGGTTTGGTAACTGATATGACTGTATGCGAAAACGAGAGTAAGCCTTTCAATACAACGGCAATACCTAACTATACTAATTATTCTTGGAATTCAGCTAATGTAGCAGCTTTAGCATATTTGCAAGGAGGAACAAATATTAAAACCCCAACATTCCGTTATACGGGGGCGCCTCTTACAGCCAATGCTGTATTTACTTATACAGTGAAGATAACACGTACTAATGGTTGTACAGCAACTCAAGAAGTAAAAGTAACTGTAACACCAGCCCCAGCAGGACCAGCGGTAACTCCTCAGTCATTCTGCGGAGCATCAACCAAAGTACTTGACTTGAAAAGTAGAGTAAATAGTGCAAATCCAAGCATTGTAAAAGTATATGATACTACAGGTGTATTATTGGCAGATACAGATATATTAATAACAGGTTCTTATCAAGTATCTATTCAATCAATAGGACAATGTGAAAGTAAAAAATCAACAGTATCGGTTACTGTTAATCCTATTTCAAATTTAAGTCCTATAACAACGACTTTTTGTTCAGGAGTTCATACTATTTCGGATATAAAAACAGCTGTACAGACAGCCAATTCGTCAGTAACAAATATTAAAGTTTATGTAGATGGAACCGAAGAGACCAATGGTAGTGCAAAAATAGTTTCAGGAAAGACCTATAAAGTAACAGCAGAATTATCGGGTTGTACTACGAATGAACTGACCATTTCAATTACGCCTAACACCTCAAAACCGGGGATAACTCAGGCTGGTCTTTGTTCAGGAGCAACGATAGCAGATTTAAAATCTTTTATAGGGACATCTATTACGGGAGTAACCGTACGAGTTTATTCAAGTGTTACAGCTACAGCAGAAGAATCAGATGCGACTTCTCTGGCAGATGGTAGTAGTTACTATTATTCAGTACAAGAAACAGGTAAGTGTGAAAGCGAGAGGTCTGTAATCAATGTTGCATTGGTAAAATCTCCTGTTGTTACTTCACCATACACTTTCTGTACTGGAGCAAAAATAGCCAATTTAGGAGATGCCATAGACCCTGTTAATGCACATTCGCTACGGATTTACGAAGTGGCTACTGGTGGAGTAGCATTGGATAGAAATACAGTAAATCTAAAAGCACAGACTTATTATGTGTCACGTGTTTCTACAACAACACCAGTTTGTGAAAGTAGCAGAGTAGCTGTTGTGGTTAATTTAACTGCCGATAATACTGTTTCATCAGTAAGTGGAACAAGTACTATTTGTTTAGGAGAAACATTTAGTTTGACACATACAACCACAGGAGCAACAGGAATTGGAGTAGCAACAGGGATACCTTCGGGAGTAACAGCTACTTGGAGTTCCAATGTGATTACAATCAGTGGAACGCCTACAACGGCAGGAACTTATAGTTATACAATACCACTGACAGGAGGTTGTGGTACTGTATCAGCAACAGGAACTATTACAGTTAATGCAAAACCTGATACACCGGTAGTAGTGGCTTCAACTACGGTATGTCCGACAACTGCCACAAGCACAGTAAGTTTTGCTTCGTATGCAACAGTTTTATCAGGTCATACATTGAAATGGTATGATGATGCAACAACAACTACGGTAACGACAGCTTTGACGGTTGATAAAAACGTTACTACAAGAACAGAAGTAACCAAATATGTAAGTCAGGTAAATGCATCGGGTTGTGAAAGTGCCAGAGTGCCTGTAAAAATTATTGTTGATGATACTCAGGTACCGACAGTTTCTGCCCCAACGGAATTGGTAATTTCTTGTACAGATACGGCATTTGATAGTAAGGTTTCAACGTGGTTAGGACAAGCAACTGCCACCGATGCGTGTGTGGGAGCAAGACCAGTAACCAATGATTATGTAAAACCAGCAACACTTTGTACTAGAGGAGATATTACGGTAACTTTTGAAGCCACAGATACTTTTGGAAATAAGGGAACATCAACTTCAAAAATAAAATTGATATTCATAGATGCCAAAAATGATAACCCGACTCAAACCACTCCAATTGATGCACTAATAGGAGGGACAGCAGGCAATGTGTTAGATAATGATGAATTGAATGGAAATCCGGCAACAATTTCTAATGTAGACATAAGTATAGTACAGGTAGCAATACCACAAGCAGGAACTACCAATACCAATGTGCCAACCTTAAACCCAGCAACAGGTGATGTAACAGTACCATCTAATACGCCTGGAGGAACTTATACCATAGAATACAAAATTTGCGATAAGGCAAACTCAACGATTTGCGATACAGCGACTGTAACGGTTATTGTTAAAGGGACGATAAAGGCTAATGATGATGATTTTACAACGACTCCTATAGGAGGTAAAAATGGAGGTACGGTAGGGACTTCTGTATTTGGTAATGATACATTGACGGGTAAAGTTGTTGGTTCAACCACAGTTAGTGTAACGATTACGAGCGATGGCGGTCTTACAGGAGTAACCATTGATAATGATGGTAAGATAACAGTACCATCCAATACGCCATCAGGGAATTATACACTTACGTATGAAATATGTGAAAAAGATGCTGGTGGAGTAAAAACGAATAATTGTAGTCAAGCGAAAGTAACGATCAAAGTTTTAGAGACTCCATTGTTGGCAAATCCAGATACATTCAATATACCGAATGGAGTATCTGGGGGAGCAACACCGAGTGTTTTGACTAATGATAGCTTGGACGGAGTACAAAATCCGAATCCGACTACGGAAGTATTATTAACACCAGGGACACCAAGTAATCCTAATCTTGTGATGAATCCTGATGGCACAATTACGGTATCACCGAATACACCATCAGGGACATATACATATCCTTATACGATATGTGAACGATTAAATCCGTCGAATTGCAAAACAGCGACAGCGACTATTACAGTAGGAAATCCTGCGATAGTAGCAAATGATGATGATTTCTCATCATCTCCTGTCAATGGAGCCACAGGCAGTACTTTGGTAGGGAATGTATTGAATAATAATGGAGCAGGAACAGACCAATACAATGGAATAGATGCTACGATTAGTAATGTAACTATCAGTGTAGTAACTCCTGCACAAGGTATTGGCGGAAGTACATTAGTTCCTGT
>JBHBEQ010000018.1:0-5414 GCA_041785575.1 Flavobacterium sp. | reverse complement strand
TAGAAAGCCAGTCAAAAACGCTTAATTTATAGCTATTGCCACAGGTATCTACACTGCTGCATCCCGTGGCGGATTTAGTACCGCAAGAATGGGTAGAATCGCCGGATGTTTTGCATCCACAACTCATATTTATTTAATTTTTAAAAAAGTTTATTCCTGCAAATTTAATATAATTTTTTACAATACGCTTGGTAAGTGAGGTAATTGCTATATGAAAGTAATGGGATTATTAATTAAAAAATGAGCCTCAACAAATTTGTCAGGCTCATTTTGAAAATGAATATGATGGAAAAATGAATTATTTAACCATTATTTTCAGGTTCACCGTTTTACCATTGGTATCGGTTGTATTGAGAATATAGATTCCTTTTCCATTTTTGGATAAATCAAAGTTGTATGTCTCTGAGTTTGGAGTTGTTTTCAAAATAGATTTTCCAGACATATCAAAGACTTGAAGACTTGTGATTTTACTTCCTTTTGAAGCTTTTACAGAGAATGGACCTGAAGAAGGATTAGGATAAACCATTATTTTATCTTGCTGTAATGCTTCATCTGAAATACCTAATACAGTGAAGTCTATCTCTACAGTTTGCTTCTCAGAAACTCCCGTGCCGTAGTCTGCTAAGATATCATACTGATACGCTTTGCTTTCTGGAACCGTTTCACTGAAAGAAATTGTGTTATAATCTCCTATAGTTGCTATTTTTTCATTGTCTCTAAATATCTGATATCCTTTCAGCGTAGGTGCTGGAGAGGTATTTAGAGGGGCAATGATAGCCTCTTCAGTGCTGTTCTCTTTTTTGCTTTCGTTGAAAATGTATTCTCTACCAGGTGACAATACATTGTCATCTTCTATGATTGCTTGTGATTTAGCGGCAGCTGCATTTGTGGTATTATAGCCTACTTCTATATCATCTAGCGCTAATGTAAAGCCATCTTGTGCCTTTCTGCTCTTATGCTGGAAAGCAATGTAAATGTCTGAGTTTGCAAATGGCTTCAGATCTACTACTTCATTAGTAAATGCCTTTTTAGCGGTTTCTGTAGTGTAATCATATACCTGCGTACCTGCTTTTATCTCTTGTAGAGTAGGCAGATTTCCTGCAACATTTTCTTTTCTCACTACATAGACATCGTAGAGTTCTTTATAATCGTGTTTTACCCAGAATGACAATTGCTCTGCTCCTTTTGGAATAAGTGTTGTAACAAGCCAATTGTTAACATCTATGGCTCTTGTTTCGCTATTCCAAGAATAAGAAATAACTCCTCTCTTTCCAGATCTTACATTAGGTGTGTAGGTTGTTACTCCCCAGTTTCTGTTGTCGCCATCTTCATCTATTGTAAATACATTAGGATTTGTACCTTCAAAACCTTCTGTGTAAATGTTTTCTAAAATAGGTCTTTCCCAAGTTAAAGTGACATTCTTGGTAGTTTTATCAGCTTCACCTTTGAAATTTCTTACAGGATTTAATGGTAATACTTTGATTTTTTTTGTTATAGTATTAGCACTAAATGGTGAAGTAGCGGTAAGCGAAATGTTATATTCACCTACTTTTTCAAACTTAATGGTAGGGTTTTGAGTGTTTTTATTCCCTTGAATAAAAGTATAGTCTTCTGCTGGAGACACTTCCCAATTCCATTGATTAACAGCAGGGTTTCCTGTAGAAGTGTCGGAGAAAGTGATATTACCACCAGTATAAACTTCTGTGTAGTTTGTGGTGAAGTTTGCAGCTACAGCGGTGTTAGCAACTTTTATATAGTTTTCTTTGGAAAGGGTGGTGCTTCCTTTGGAGTTTGTTGCAGTGAGGGTAACGCTATAGGTGCCTTGGTTGTTAAATCTTACTTTCGGATTTGGAGAATTGCTATCGCCTTCTTGGTAGGAAACACTATCAGGGGTAAAGCTCCATTGGTATTGGATTTCGGTATTCGGGCTTGTATCGGCTGAAAGAGTCACTGCTTCAAAGGTGTTAGGGTTTACCTTTGAAGATGTGAAATCTACTATTGGTTTTTCAGACTGATCTATTGTGACATCATCTAAGAATATAGCGTATGATGTTTCTGAATCATTCATCTTATTTCTGAATCCAATATAGTAAACATCATCTTCTGTTGGAGTAAAGGTGTAAACTTTTCTTACATAAGATGCTGTTGCAATGATGTTTTCTGCAATCATATTAGTCATAGCTCCATTGTTCGGTGCTTTTCCGAAAGCAACATCTAATCTCTCTTCACCATCTCTCAATTTAGCGGTATGGAAAATAACTCTATACTTTCCACCAGCCTTCATTTTGAGAGGGTTAGAGTATAGCCAATCGTGGGTGCCTTTTCCGTTAGGGAAGTTGATAGCAAAGCTATTTCCTGAATGAGCAAACTGTGCTCCATCATATTTTCTCCAAGTTCTGCCATCTCCATTGATGTCCTCTGAAGTCCAGCCATTAGCATTGAAGTCGGATTCAAAATTAAAAGAATGAGAAGAATCTACCTCCGTAAGGTCTATCATTGTTCCAAATGCAGCAATGCTATTTTTATTATTCGCTTCTACGCTATCATTTTCTATAACAGCTTCTGCCACAATGGAATAATTGACAAATGCTCTGGATAAATCTACATTGAACATTACAGTGGTTTCTTCACCTGGTTGTATCTCAGAAACCTGGACAGAAGATGTGGCTACTTCTGTGTTGTTATCTGTATTGATGAGTTTGTAGTTTAATGTAGGAGAAACAGGACTTGTTCCATTGTTTCTAATAACAGCAGACACAGGTGTTTGAGTACTATATTCAGGTTTTTCAGCATTGATTTTTAGAGACATTAATTCAACATCTCTTTCTACACCGTTATTGATGCCTGTAATAACTACTGAATAATTCTGTGCGTTTGCATCTACAAGTGTTATTGTACTGTTGTTAATCTGATTTTCTTTAAGGGTGCCTTTGTGGCTTACAATTAACCTATAGGTTCTTCCTGCTTCAGGATTTTCTATTACTACTTGTTCTACATTGTCCACAATGTTATTACCTCTTACAGCGGGTGCATTGGGTACGGCAGGGTCTAATGTCCAAGGCAATACAGTGCCATTATCGGATACTACTCTTATGTCTAAATCATTTACGAGCATAGGAGTACGATCGTTAAGAGGAGTAGCGTTGGCAGTTCGAGTAGGTACAGGGTCATCCCACACAATGGTTGTAACGATAGGTTGATTACCTGAAGCAACAAACTCTATCTCATCAGTGGCTTGGTTGGCGAGAGTTCTCTCTTCTATGATGGAATATTGATTTTTGGTAGAAATAGCAATAGCAGCTTTATGTGCGTCTAATAGCCCCCACCCAAATTTATAATCAGGACCTATGTTTCCAGCTTCTTTTGCTGTACTGAAAATAAGAGCCTTAAGGGTGGCAGATTTCATAAAGGTACCATTATTTAGGTTTCTATAATGTTGCTGAAGAAGAGATAAACTTCCTGTAACATTAGGAGAAGCCATAGAGGTTCCACTCATTGTGGTATAGTCAGAAACTCCTGTAGAGTTGGTAGAGTAGAGATCTACACCAATTCCTGCAATATCTGGTTTTACTCTACCATCATCAGTAGGGCCAAATCCACTGAAAGAAGCTGCACGAACATCATCTGCTCCATTATAGCCATTATTAAGCTTGTGGGCAGCTCCTACTACTAAAACATTTTTACCTGTAGCTCCATAAAGAACACTATCAAAACCGAATTCGCCACCATTGCGTTGTCTTATTTTGTTGGAGGCGGTCCATACACCATTGATTCTTACATAATGAAGTCCACCTGGTGTAGGTCCTCCTCCTCTTGGGTTACCTGCTGCTTTTACAGGTAGGTAATATGGTGCGCTGAGGGTAATTAAGTCCCACTCTTGGTCATAGTTATAGTACTTGCCGTATCCTTTAAACTCGGTATCATCATCTGTTCCAAACCAATGCCATCCCGCATTTCCAGACCAAGTTCCGTATTCAAAACCACCAATATATCCATAGGAGTGGTTAGATACCAAAGCTGCATTTGTAGCAGCATCTATCATTTCGGTTTCATCATTAGTCCAATCATAGGCATTAAGTCTTGCTCTTGGAGCCATTCCTTTAGCCTTGCCATCTACGCCAGAGGCAACCATAGTTCCTGCAACATGGGTTGCGTGGTCGCTTAGGGATGTAGGTCTATCCATTTGTCGTACGCGTCCTCCAAATTCTTGATGGGTAATGAGTGTTCCACCGCCATCCCATTCGTGAATGGTAATGTCTTGGCCGTCAAGATCAAAAATTCCTGAAGACGAGTTTAGTGTGTTGGTTCCTGTTCCAGCTGCTGCATCTTTGTTGTATGTTGTGTAGTAGATAGGAAGACCAGTTTTTTTATCAATATCTTTTAGTTGGAACTGTCTCCCATTGCTTTCACCAGAAAAGGGGATGTTGAGCTTTTTGGCTTGGCTTTGTAGCGTTGTAACGCTCGCTTTCTTGCTCTCAAGCTGTTTTCCGAGTTTGTTTAATGTTGTAAGATTGGTTTTTTCTCTTATCTGAGAAACTTGCTTGGTCGTCTGGGCTGTAGCGATAGAAGACACTACGGAGAGTGCTAATAAAAACTGCAACCTACGAACAGTAGTAATGGTTCTTTTCATTCTTTTAGATTTAATTGTTGGTATGATAGAAAATTTTCTGATGGCTAAAATATAAAAATATGTTAAAATATCAAATGTTTGTATAAATATTTTTTTTAATGAATTAATGTTAATCAAATGTTTAATTAATTGTCGTTTGAATTATATTTGTTGTTATTGTTGAAAAATAAAACATTTTATGTTATTTATTTTGTTGTTTTTGATGTGCTATTCTTATTTTTTATGATTTTAAGATTAAAATTATTGTAATATTTTAAATATTTTTTATTTGAAACTTGCTCTGCTTTGAAAGAATGATGAAGAGAATTTTTATTCTGTTTTCTTTGGGTTTCCTTGCGGATTTCTTCGGGAGTTCTTCGGAAAAAGTGCGTTTTTAGCGTTGTTTTCCGAAGGATTCCCGAAGGATTCTCGAAGAAAGTTCCTAAGTAGGGTAAGAAGTGACAGAAAATGCCATTTGGGGGCAAATGATGCCGAATGAGGACAATTGAAGTTTATAAATTGTGATAGTTAGGATGGGTGTTTTGGGTTTAATTAATTGTGTATCATTAAGATATTGGGTTTTTATTGTAAGGTTTGAATGAGAATAAAGTAGTGCGAATTTGTAGAAACTAATATCTGAGATATAATGTTCTGAATTCAAAAAAAATTGTTTAATAATTGTTTGATATAATTTGGATTAAATATTATGAGGAATTTAAGATATTTAATTTATTGTAAATCAAGAGTTAATATTCTTTTTTATGGTGTATATTAGTGTTTTGATTTTAACATTGTTTAAAAAAAG
>JBHBEQ010000017.1:0-8171 GCA_041785575.1 Flavobacterium sp. | reverse complement strand
CATGCATTAGAGTTTTTAATCAAAATTGTAAAAAATAAAATAAACTCTGCTAAATATTCTCAATTACAAACAAAAAAAGAGCGCATTGCCTACCTTAGAGCACTCGCAATAGGTAGCTTGATTGACGATGCTGTACGAGTTTTTATGGAAAACGAAGATAAAATACTAACTGGCTCTTTTGAATATTCTCTCACCGATAAGTGTTCTTATGTAGCACAAATGAAAGATATTATCAATATAAGTATTTCGAATATTTACCAAAACCAAGAAGTTGTAAAAAAAGAAATTGTTGGTTATCAAGTCATTCACACTTTACTTGAACATTTCACCACAGCATTAAACAACAAATATTTGGGTAAAACCACACATATAGACGATTTAATACTTAAAATTTTACCCACGGAATTCCATAGCGAATCCAACAATTTGTATTTAAGATTACTGAGTGTTTGTAATTTTGTTTCCTTACTCACCGATGGAAAAGCATTAGAAATTTATCAAACACTAAAAAAATAACTAAAAACCCCAAAATCTATAAAGCTTTTGGGGTTTGTTTTTTTATTTAATCAACTCGCGAATCTGAATTCCAGAATTGTTGTGGTAAATAGCTTTTACAATACCGTCTGATAGTCCGATTTTTGGAACAAATATTTGTTTCGCTCCACTCCACTTCATCGCATTGGCATATATCTTTATCGCTGGAATAATTACGTCTGCTCTATCCGGATTTAGCCCCAATTCGTATATCCTTTCTTCATAGCTCATTGCTTCTAGATTTTTTAATCTAGTTAATAGGTAGTTATAAGTCAATGGTTTTTCCTGTTGCTTTTGCGACATTTTAAACAACTTATTGATATTCCCTCCAGAACCTATCATCTTTAAGTCGGAATAATCTTTTGTGGTTTGCTTTATCCACCTTTCGATTTCTTCCCAAACAGAAGAAGCTACTGTTTTATTTAACAAACGTACAGTACCATTTTTAAACGACTTTGAAGCTATTTGTTTGCCTTCCGAGAAAAGAGTAAATTCGGTACTTCCTCCACCTACATCCACATACAAATAATTTCCTTCAGAATGTATATACGTTTTCAAATCAGAATTAGCGATTATCAATGCTTCTTTTTTTCCGTCGATAATTTCTATTTCTATGTTTGATTTTTCTTTTATCAATTTCACTAAATCAGAGCCATTATATGCCTCTCTCATTGCAGAAGTAGCACAAGCAGCATATTTTTCTACTTTGTACACTTTCATCAGCAAATAAAACGCTTTCATAGCATCTACCATCCTATCGATACTTTCTTCGGTAATTTCGCCAACTGTAAAAGCATCTTGTCCAAGGCGTATTGGTACTCTTATCAAATGCGATTTATTGAATTGAGTAGGTTTTCCTTTTTCTTCGATAATATTGGTAATCAACAATCTCATTGCATTAGAACCAATATCAATAGCAGCATATTTTTTTATTTCCATCTTGCTTATAATACTACATCAATTTTATCGTAATAATACTTATACATTTCTAATTGAGCTCTAAATCTTGCTCCTTCAGAACTACGATATAGGTTAGACAAATCTTCGGAATGAATACGTGCTTTCACATTTCCTTTCCAATAAATATCAAAAATATCCATCAACTCTTGTTTGATTTCTGGAGCGTATATCGGACACGTTACTTCTGTACGTTTGTCGATATTTCTTGTCATAAAATCGGCTGATGAAATGTAAACTTGCGGCTCTCCATCATTTCCAAAGATATAAATTCTCGAGTGTTCTAGCAAATTATCTACAATACTTATCGCTTCAATATTATCACTCATTCCCGGTACACCTGGAATTAAACAACAAATACCTCTCACTATCAATTGAATTTTTACACCTGCTCTACTCGCATCATAAAGTCTGTCAATCATCTTAATATCGGTAAGACTGTTCATTTTCAATTTTATAAATGCAGGTTTTCCATCTAAGGCGTTAGCGATTTCCCTATCTATCAATTTATAAAATTTATTCCGCATATAATGTGGCGAAACAATCAAGTGTTTGTAACGTTGTATTTTGTAGTTAACTTCAAAGAAATCAAACACTTTAGATATTTCTTTTAATATTTTTGAATGAGAAGTAAGCAACGTTACATCTGTATAAATATTAGCTGTAGATTCGTTGAAATTCCCTGTGCTAATGAATCCGTATCTCTTAATTTTTTTGTTTTCTAATCGTTCTATAACGCATATTTTGCTATGAACTTTTAATCCTTTAACTCCAAAAATAAGATTAACTCCTTCATTTTGCATCAATTCTGAATAATAAATATTACTTGATTCATCAAATCTGGCTTGTAATTCTATTTGAACAGTAACTTTTTTTCCGTTTTTTGCAGCGTTAATAAGCGAACTGATGATTTGTGAATTTTTTGCTAAACGATAAAGTGTAATGCTGATACTTGTAACTTTAGGGTCTAAAGCTGCTTCTCTCAACAATTTTACCAAATAATTAAATGATTGGAACGGGGTATGAATCAAAAAATCTTTCTTTTTTAATTGTTGAATCATACTTCCTTCTAAATTTAATCCGTTTACTGGCAGTGGCGTAAGACTTTTGCTCAACAAATCATTGCGTCCTAGTTTAGGAAACTTCATATAATCTCTTCTGTTGTGGTATCTTCCTCCTGGAATGATACTATCTACAGCTTCTATTTCCATTTTTTCTAAGAAAAACTGCAGGGTATCTTGGTCGATACTCTTGTCGTAAACAAAGCGTACAACCTCTCCTACTACGCGTTCTTTTACACTTGTAGAAATTTTATCCAACATACTTTTATGCAAGTCAGAGTCAAAATCCAATTCTGCATCACGCGTTACTTTTATCATGTGTGCAGATATGCTTTCAAACGGAAAAATAGTAAAAATCTGATACAAATTTGCTCGTATGATATCATCGAGTAGCATGATGTATTGTTTCCCGTCTTTTTCTGGCAACACCACAAATCTATTGATGTGATTTGGCAATTCAATTAATGCATATTTGATATTGTTTTTGCCTTCTTTTTCGGATTTTAATACCATCTTTACTGCTAAATATCCATTAGAATCTTTGAGCAAAGGAAACTTAATAATATCGTTGAGCATAATAGTTACCAAATCTGGAGCTACTTCGTGTAGAAAAAATTCTTTGATAAACTCGCTCTGAGAATTATCTACTTGTGTTTCATCAATGATATATATATTCTCTTTTTGCAATTCATTTTCTATTTCTGCAAGAATTTCTAAGCTATGTGCTTGTTGTTTTATTACAATATCTGTAATTTTTTGCAATAATACTTTCGATGAAATTCCACTTTCTAATATGTGTTTTCCGTTTTGCAACAACGCCATTCTGCGTACCAATGCGTATCTAACTCTAAAAAATTCATCTAGATTATTAGAAAAAATACCTAAAAAACGCATTCTATCTAATAGTGGTACTGTTTTATCACTTGCCTCTTGCAATACGCGTTCGTTAAATGCCAACCAGCTAATTTCTCTATCTATGTATTTATTTTTTTGTATTGTAATCATAATTTAGTGGTTATTCTGTTTTTTGTTCTATCAAATGGATGCCAAATTTATCAAACAAAATAAAATTTTTATCTATCCAAAATCAAAAAAAACACCCAAAAATGCAATTCTTTACAATTGCTTAACATTGCAATACAATCACCTATCTTTTACAACCTTTTTTACGGTATTTTTTACTATCGATACGGAACTGTTGATGGTGAACCATAAAAGAAATTTTGCAAATCAAATGAATAATTTCGCAAATTATTTGTCTTGATAATATTATTCCCTTGACCAGGAATATGTGGATAAAAAGAAAGAGAAAGTTGCAGATTTACTGCGTTCATATAATTATTAGACACCATCACTCCTAGCCCAAAAGATGAGTAAAGCTCTGACTTTAGCAACGATTCTTTTTCATCGCCAAGCATTCCCATAGAAATTCGAGCAAACGGACTAAATCGAAATCCCAACCAAGTGGCTGGTGCGTATGATTGCAACTGTATATTACACACCATTTTCTTTGTTCCTTTTAAATGGTAACTATTAAATCCATTAATACCATTGGCTCCATTGAGTGAGATTTTGTCGTGATTGAAGTCTAATCTATTATATCCGTAAACCAATTCTGGGTTTATGAATTGTCTAAATTTCCATTTCCCTAGATTAAAAACTCTAGTGAAATAAATTGCCTGCATCCTAAAAACACTTTCTTCTAAATGTTGGTTATTAAAATAACTTCCCCATTGTATCTCTCCTCCTATGTAGCCTCTTTGGGTATATTTCCCCATTGACAGTCGCGTTCCTAAATACAATCTATTGTTTTGATTTCTGCGATGAATTCCTCCGGTAATGCTAAAAATTTTACCAACAGCAATATCTTCAACGCGATCGTAGTGGAAAATAAAACGGTCTTGCATGAAATTAATCGAACTCAATCCTGCAGAAACCAAAAACATTTGTTGGTTGGAATAGTAATCATTTGGGTCGTATTCTTCATTTGGACTTTCTAGATAATTGCGCACATAGTATCTTGCAGACAGTATAAGATTGGTAATGACTTTTTGTTGTTGGATTTTTTCTAATATAGGTATGGAATATCCTCCCCAAAAATCAAAATAATTACTTTTAAATTTTTGTAAACTATACACATTATCAGTATTTGGCAACGAATCTTTTTGCAAGGATTGTGTAGCTGTTATCCCTCCAGCCCACCTTGCCAATGGAGAATAGAACGCTCGTTGCACGTATACCATCTTATTATAATTATCAAGATAATCATTGTTGTAATACACACCAGCATTTACATACGTTTGTGCGATATTATTGACTTGATATTGAGATTGTATGCTGTGTAAATCGTCTTTATACCGCGTGCGATATTCGTGAGACATATAGTGTCCAAAACCTGCGAAATTATTGGTCACCAATTTCAATCGCATACTCGATGTAGAAATACTACCTGTTGGGTATATACTCCACGAATCAATCATACGAATGTAGACATCTACCGAATCGCTTTGTTCTCCTACAGAAAGTGGTTTTATGGTAATTCTTCGCACAAAACCTCTTGAACGCACCAAACGTTCACTCTCTTTCAATTTCATCGAATCTAAAAGTTGATTTTTCTTAAAAAGCAACATACTTTTCAAGGTAAATTCTTTTGTTTTCATGTGAAATCTATTCCCAAGTTTGTCTAAATATTTGGTGGGAATTTTCGTAGAATCTGTTACTGAATATCCAAAAGGGTCTAAGATTTCTAATTTAATATTGCGAATGATTTTTCCTTGATATTTTTCATAATCATAATCAATTTTCTTAGGATCAATCGCTTGTACGTTGGTTTGGTTTACTTTGCGTGTAGGTTTCTTAAAGGTTATCCCGTGTAGCCATTTTGTGAATTTATTTTTAGAAGCTTTTACTCTCAAATTTTCTACATCTTGCCTCTTTACAGGTTCTGTAATAAGTGTATCTTTTTCTTGTGCTCTAACAGAAAGTACAAGAAAAAAAAATATCCATATTACACAAAACCTATTCATTTATTATCTTTTAAGTATTTATTTCTAAATCTTTTATATACTCTTCATATTCGTAGAAAAACAATTCAAATGCTCCCATTTTTTCATTGAAAAAATCAAAGATTGTCTCCCAAGTGTTTTTATTAAAAACGCTAACTTTTTCTAATTCTACATATATTCTACTTATCATCTTTCCATTATCTAGTCTACAATGCTCATCAAAAATAGCATCTGAGAGATATTCTTCTATCAATATGGTTTTTAATGACTCTATTTTCTGAAAATAAATTTTGCGTTTATCTTCATCTTTAGGCTCTATGTCTAAAAGTACTTGAGCTTTTTTGTTATCTACGTAAAACTTAAATGTTACATCTTTGATTTTTGTATTGTGCAACAACCATTTCCTCGGGTATTCTTCTGCAAATGCAATCCAAAATTCTTTTTTTATCTTGGCTGCTTCTTCTTTACTAAACATATTCGGTTTCTTCTACAAGTGATGTTTTCAAAAGTAAGTAAAAGATGTTTTGTATACAAATGATAAAAAAATGTTTTGTGCGGTATTTTTCAATATTATTTTTTAATTCTTCTCAAAGAATACATAAAAGTCCTTTTTTCACTATTAAACTTCAAAGAAAAGTATATGTTTACATTCATATATGAAATAAAAAAATGGCTATCAAATAATTTCAGACAGCCATTTTTTTTAAAAGATTTACCAAATTTTCACTCTTTTTTCAGGAGAAATATAAAGTTTATCCCCTGGTTTTATATTAAATGCTTTATACCACGCATCTACATTTTGTAGAGGAACGTAAGCACGATACATTCCAGGTGCGTGAGGATCTGTTTTTACTTGGTTTTTAATAGCTTCATCACGCAATTTTGTCCTCCAAATAGTACCCCAAGAAATAAAGAAACGTTGTTCTGGTGTATATCCATCTATTAACCCAGGACGTCCTTTATCTTTGAGATATAGTTCTAATCCGTCAAATGCAGCGTTTACTCCGCCTAAATCTCCAATATTTTCACCTAAAGTAAATTTTCCATCAACAAAGGTATTTGGTAGAGGTTCTAATTGAGAGTATTGATCAGCCAAAGCACCACCGAGTCCTGTAAATTGTTTCAAATCATCTTCTGTCCACCAATTAACTAAATTCCCATCTGCATTATATCTCGCTCCTGAATCGTCAAATCCGTGAGAAATTTCGTGTCCTATTACAGCTCCAATCCCTCCAAAATTCACAGCCATATCTGCTTTATAATCATAAAATGGTGGTTGTAATATTGCAGCAGGAAATACAATTTCATTATTTGTCGGATTAAAATATGCATTTACAGTTTGTGGAGCCATTCCCCATTTGGTTTTATCTACTGGTTTTCCGTAATCTGACATATTTTTTGCAAATTTCCAGCGAGCAACATTTTTCATATTTTCATAATATGTTCCTCCGTTTTCTTTGGCATTTATCACAAGTTTTGAGTAGTCTTCCCATTTGTCTGGATATCCAATTTTCACGGTCGCTTTTCTCAATTTATCTATGGCACCTTTTCGAGTTGCTGGTGTCATCCAAGGCAATTTATTGATGCGATTTTCGAATGCTAAAAAGACATAATCAACCATTTCTTTAGCAATTGCTTTTGCTTCTGCTGGAAACTTTTTTTCTACATACAATTTTCCTAATGCTTCACCAACAGTTCCGTTAACAATCTGCAATGCGCGCTCTTCAATAGGTCGTTGTGTAATAGCTCCTGTCATTGTACGTCCGTAGAAATCAAAATTAGCAGCATCGATTTCTTCGGTTAATACACCAGATGATTTATTGATTAATATCCAACGCATATAAGACTTGATATCTTCAATATTAGATATTTTGAATATATTTTCTAAAGTTTCCATATACTTTGGCATAGAAACAATTACCTCATCTACTTGGTTTAAACCTGCCGCTTGAAAATATTTTTTCCAATCAACAGATGGAGTTAGTTTTTGAAGATTCTCTACCGACATTGGATTATACGTATTTCTTCGGTCGCGACGTGCTACTCTGTCAAGTCGAGATTCTGCCATTTTTGTTTCTAAAGCTACAACTTTAGCAGCTTGCTGTTTTGCTTCTTGTTCTTGTATACCTAGAAAACGCAACATTCTAGCTACGTGTAATTCATATTTTTGCTTTTTATCTTTCGAGTCAGCATCTTGAGATACATAATAATCTCTGTCTGGCAAACCAATACTTCCAGGAGAAATATAAACTACGTTTTTATTAGAATCCATAGCATCTGCACCTACGTACATTCCAAAAAATCCCAATCCTCCTTCTGGCATTTTTTCAGTTACTATCGCCAATACATCTTGTACATTTTTTGCTGCATTAATCTGTTCTAACGTTGCTTTAATTGGTATAATACCCAATTTATTTCTTGTTTCTAAATCTAAATATGTATTAAAAACATTAACTGCTTTCATCTGATCTGATGCTGGATCCAAATGACTGTTTGCAGCTGCTTCTTTTAGAATTGCTAAAGCATCTTTATCGGTATTCTGACGCAATTCATCAAAACTTCCCCAACGTGTTCTATCTGCTGGAATCTCTGTATTGTCAAACCACGTTCCATT
>JBHBEQ010000016.1:0-3721 GCA_041785575.1 Flavobacterium sp. | reverse complement strand
AAAGCACCAGCTAAAAAAACAAGAAATGGCACAGGATATGTAGGTGTCAGCAAAGTTGAGTTGAAGAGCGGCACACGCTATAAATCTAGCATCAGTGTTGATGGAAAATCAAAACATTTAGGCACATTCGATACCCTTGAAGAAGCTGTTAAAGCTCGTCAAGAAGCAGAAGAAATGTACCGTTAAACGAATCCAAGGAAAGACTAAACTCTTAATTGAGTTTAGTCTTTTTTCTACTTAATTTCTATAAAAAAAGACCGATTATGAGAGTAAGTAGTTCAGTTTTGGAGTACAAAATGACAAAATGTACTTCAAAATGGACTACTTTTTTCATTTTAACTTACATACCAAATTACATACAAAATGATTTATAAAATGCAATTGAAAATGATAATTGAATGAAAATTTGTGATTTTGTGGTATTATGATAATATAACTTATAGAAAAAATTGCTTATTCAACTAACGGGCAGGATAATGAGAAAAGGTTTTTTGATAGAAATAAGAAATTAGATGGTAAATTAGTTAAAAAGGCTGTGTTATAAATGAAAGTTTCTTTGATTGCTGCGATGGATAAGAATAGAGTGATTGGCAAAGAGAATGACATTCCTTGGAGGATTCCCAAGGACTGGGAATATGTTAAAAATACTACAAAGGGACATCCGATAATATTAGGTAGGAAGAACCTTGAATCAATCGGAAGAGCCTTACCTGACAGAAGAAATATTATTCTGACGAGAGATAAGGGGTTTACCTTTAATGGTTGTGAAATTGTTCATTCAATAGAAGATGTTTTTGAGTTATGTAAAAACGAAGAAGAAATTTTTATTTTCGGAGGAGAACAGATTTATAATTTGTTTTTCCCTTATGTTGAGAAAATGTACATCACAAAAATACATCATGAATTCGAAGGAGATACTTTTTTTCCAGAAGTGAATTATGAGGAATGGAATGAGGTATTTGCCCAAAAAGGGATAAAGAATGATAAAAATCCGTATAACTACTATTTTCATGTATATGAAAGAAAAAACTTATTGAGTTAACGGGTGCGTTAATTGAAGAAGAACAGTAAAGATAAAGCACAAGAGCTTGGGATTACTCCAAGCTCTTTTTGTCATTTGAAATAAATTATATCTTTCCAATCAAATTGTTTATCTGTAATCCCTAATCTTTGAGCAGGTGTCAAAACCTTTTTATCCGCTGATTTAAAAGGGCGACAAAAGTTGTAGTAAGTTCTTAGAATTGTAATCGCAAATTGAGCATACTTCGGATTGAAGTTAGCGTAAATATAGCTCTTCTTATCACCACGAGCTGTTGTTAATGGTCTTTCAAGAGATGATATATAACGTCTTATCTGTTGAATAAAGCTATTGGTCGAATGGTCATTAACATTTAATAGCATCTTTGCGATTTCGTTTGGTTCCAGAGCAGATAAATCCGTTCTACAATCAACTGAATAAAATCCTTTATCCTTAGTGGCTAATGGATGTTTGATAGGGTTATCGGCATATTTGCGATATCTTTCTCCATCTTTACTAATAGCCTCTTCGTGGAATTGATGACTTGTTAGTAATTCAGTTAGATAATGAGATGCCAAAGTCCGTAGAAACTTTGTTTTGAATCCTCTGATATCTCCCCAATCGAGCAGTTCTGCTTTTGCTTGTCCGAATTCTTTTAAGCATTGTTTTCTGCTTTTCGTCTTGTTAACTTGGCAAATAAAATGATGTGCATCGCTCAACCTTAATTCTTTCGTGAATACTCTATAAAAGGCGTTTCTAATAGAGAAGTCATCATCACTAATCATTCGCCATTCGTCGGCATTAACCATTTGTTTAATTAACCAATAGTGAGCAGTTGTAGTATAAGGAGCATCAACATTTAAACCATCGACAAATCTACTCCTATTAGTAATTTTCCCTAATTCGTGAAGATAAGCATTCCTATTTTCGCTATCGTTAGCGGATGGTTCTTGTGGATAATAAGACCAATCTAACCTATCATTTTTACGACTAAAAGTATTGAGATGGTCTTCTTTGAATTTTCTTGTATCTTCATTTAATTCATCCATTGAAATATTCCAATCATAGGCAACATCAGAACGGAACACATATCTTGATAAGACCTCAGCAGATACAACTATATACGTTTGCATATTAAGGTCTTCAAACCCCGTATATTTCTTTGAACCTTGTCCTTTCTTACGGACGTTATTTAGGTAGTAGTGCATCTTGTCCGTATTAAGCCACATCTCGTTAAATTTCTTTGTTTGAAGGGGTTGTGTCTCATATCGTTCTAAAAACTCCAAACAACGCCTATACAGCCACTCCAGCTTATGATAGTAGGTTCCAACTCCAATTCCTAAAATATCACAAGTACGACTGACTGAAACCCTTCCAACAACCATCTTAGCGAACATTGGAAGAATGGTGTTCTTTTGTTGGTGATAAGTAGTGGTTTCTTCTCTTTTTGGTAGAACATTAGTGAACTTCTTACACGCCTTACATTGATAGCGTTGAGATTTGCCCCTACTTTTCCCCCTTTTGTAAAATTGCTTCGGCTCATTGAATGGGGTTGATTCTTCTTCCGAGCAGCCTTCTTTATGAAATTGATAATCTGGCTCAACATCTTGGATGCTATTGATTTCTATAAGGCGTTTAATTTCTTCAACAACAGACCAATTAGATAAAGGGGTTACTGTACAGTTTTGCGATACACCTCTGCCAATAGGATTGTCATTGCAGTACATACCTTTATGACCTTTATCTTTGGAACTACCAGTCATTTTATATCGACTTGGTTTCCCTTTTACATCTTTGAATTTGTGCTGTTCTTTCCCAAAATTACAACAAAACGGATTGATGCAGTAATTATATTGAATGGGATATTCAGAACCGTTCCATTTAAAAGACGTTGGCAAGAACAACATTTTGTTATACCTTGTTGCAAATCGTTTTGGAGTTAATAAATCATATTGTTTAGCCCTATCTTTTAATTCTTCGTTTGAAATCGGAATTTTAACATCTACAATTTCATCTTCCTTCGTGGCTAATCTTTTAAGCTTGGTCATTGTCTATCAACCCACTCTATCTTTGATACCCATTTTTTCAACAATCCGCTTATTACTTCGCTTGTTGGCAATCCATTCAATAAACTTCTTATCGTCTAAAATGTTCAATAAGAATTCATCCACTGCTTCGCTTTCAGTACGCTCTGCATATTCAGCGTATTGCTTAACTATCACCCTTACTTGCTCTGATATTTCCCAATCCACAGACTTAGCGTTCTTATTTTTTGGCTCAAGAAATTGCATAGGAAAATGCACCCCTTTTTGCTTAGTAAATTGTAACCATTTTAACACACCAATTTGCATTCCTACAATAATTATTTCACGTTCGCATTTTTATATACATTTTAACTTACATTTTGTGGTGTAAATTAACAACAAACGTTGATTTAACAATAAAAAACGAGTATCAAATTCAGTTGCAATTTGATACTCATTTAGGTTTACATTTTCACTTTTTGTACTCCAAAACTGAACTACTTAGAATAATTCGTAGGCACTTTTTTACTTCTAACATCTTACATATTTACGTTTGAAACCAATTCGGTCTCTTTCAATTTCTTTTTGAATAGAGGCATAGGCATTTAAAACTTGTGGTTTCTTATGCTCACGTTCAATGGTGATTTCCCCAATTTCTGCTGCAACCTCAAGGGCTTTT
>JBHBEQ010000015.1:0-3790 GCA_041785575.1 Flavobacterium sp. | reverse complement strand
TACAAGAAATGATACTCAGAGAAGATATACAAGCTATCTGGATAGCTCGTGGAGGATATGGCACTGTTCGCATCATAGACCTTGTAGACTTCAGTCCACTTCAAGAAAATCCAAAATGGATTATCGGTTTTAGCGATGTTACCGTATTACATAGCCATTTAAACACTCTTGGTATTTCTTCTATTCATTCTATAATGCCTTATTCCGTTCCCACAACAGACGAAGTTTCCAAAGCTTCACTCTATAATGCACTGTTTGGAAAACCACTTGTTTATGAAATTCCAACAAATACGAATAACAGATTAGGAATGGCAAAAGGGGAACTTGTAGGCGGAAATCTATCCATTTTATACAGCTTATTAGGCTCAGCATCTTCTATCGACACTACAAATAAAATATTGTATTTCGAAGATTTAGATGAATACCTTTACCACATCGATCGCATGGTTTACAATCTCAAACGCAACGGATATTTTGAAAAAATAAAAGGGTTGATCATCGGAGGTATGACGGATATGCACGACAATTCCATACCTTTTGGATACGACTATATCGAAATAATAAAAAACATTACAAAAGAATATGATTTTCCTATTGTGTTTGATTTTCCAGCAGGACATATTAAAGATAATAGAGCTTTAATTTTAGGAAAAGAAGTAACACTAGAAGTTGGCGCAGAACATACTAGATTAACCTTTTAGCTATGGGATTACACAACGAACTTGGTAAAAAAGGAGAGCAAATTGCGTTGAAGCATTTAGAAAATCAAGGATACAAAATTTTAGAAAAGAATTGGTTTTACCAAAAAGCTGAAATAGACATCATTGCTCAAAAAAACGATGTTTTAGCAGTCATTGAAGTAAAAACCAGAAGCTCAATCGAGTTTGGTTCACCAGAATCGTTTGTAAGCAAATCCAAAATCAAACTACTATCTAAGGCTATTAATGCTTATATAGAACAAAATAATCTTGATTTAGAGGTTCGTTTTGATATAATTTCAATTCTTCTTAAAAATGAGGATCCAATAGTTGAGCACATAGAAAATGCTTTCTATATTTTCTGACAATAAAATGTAAGTTAATTAAAAAAATAGAAGCTGTCCCAAAAAGACAGCTTCTTTTAATTTAGTCATTCTACTGGTTTTTCTAATTTGAAAGTTTCCATAAAAGCAGTAGTGTAATTTCCTGCTATATAATCAGGATTATCCATCAACTGTCTATGGAAAGGAATTGTTGTTTTAATTCCTTCTATTACGAACTCATCCAAAGCGCGTTTCATTTTATTGATAGCCTCTTCGCGAGTTTGAGCAGTAGTAATCAACTTAGCAATCATTGAATCGTAGTTAGGCGGAATAGTATAGCCTGAATAAACGTGCGTATCCAATCTTACTCCGTGTCCACCTGGTGCGTGAAGTGTAGTAATTTTCCCTGGTGAAGGTCTGAAATCATTAAACGGATCTTCAGCATTAATACGACATTCAATAGAATGCAGTTGTGGGAAATAGTTTTTACCAGAAATTGGCACTCCTGCAGCAACTAGAATTTGTTCTCTAATCAAATCATAGTCTATTACCTGCTCTGTAATTGGATGTTCTACCTGGATACGTGTATTCATTTCCATAAAGTAGAAATTGCGGTCTTTATCTACTAGAAACTCGATAGTTCCAGCACCTTCATATTTAATATATTCAGCTGCCTTAACCGCTGCTTCCCCCATTCTCTGACGAAGTTCGTCTGTCATAAAAGGAGAAGGTGTTTCTTCTGTAAGCTTTTGATGACGTCTTTGAATAGAACAATCTCTCTCAGACAAGTGGCATGCTTTACCAAAAGAATCTCCTACAACTTGGATTTCGATATGACGTGGATCAACAATTAATTTTTCCATATACATACCATCATTTCCAAATGCTGCAGCAGCTTCTTGTCTTGCACTTTCCCAAGCTTTATCAAGATCTTCTTCTTTCCAAAGCTCGCGCATTCCACGACCACCACCACCAGCTGTTGCTTTCATCATCACTGGATAACCGATTTTTGCAGCAACTTCTTTAGCGTGTTCTAAAGATTCTAATAATCCATCAGAACCTGGAACTGTTGGTACTCCTGCAGCTTTCATAGTTTCTTTTGCAGTTGCTTTATCTCCCATTTTTTCAATCATTTCGGGAGTAGCTCCAATAAATTTAATATTGTGTTCTGCACATATTTTAGAAAACTTAGCATTTTCTGACAAGAATCCATATCCTGGGTGAATCGCATCTGCATTTGTAATTTCAGCCGCTGCTATAATACTAGGTATTCTCAAATAAGATAGATTACTCGGCGCAGGTCCTATACAAACTGCTTCATCTGCAAATCTCACGTGTAAGCTTTCTGCATCTGCTGTAGAGTAAACGGCAACTGTTTTAATCCCCATTTCTCTACAAGTTCTAATGATACGTAAGGCTATTTCTCCTCGATTTGCTATTAATATCTTTTTAAACATGTTTATTTGTTTATAGGTGTTACAGTCTCAAACTATGACGGGTCAACCAAGAACAATGGCTGGTCAAATTCTACTGGAGACGCATCGTCTACCAATACTTTTACGATTTTTCCTGAAAGTTCTGATTCGATTTCATTGAATAGTTTCATAGCTTCAATCACACAAAGCACATCTCCTTGTTTGATTGTGCTTCCTACTTCTACGAATGGAGCTTTATCCGGAGCTGGTTTACGGTAAAACGTTCCAATAATTGGAGATTTTACAGTGATGTATTTGCTATCTTCATCAGCTACAGGAGCTGCTGCTGGAGCCGCTGGAGTTTCTACTGGAATTGTAGTTGTTTGAACTGGGGCTGCTACTGGAGTTGCAACTGGCATTTGTTGAATGTAAGTTGTCTCAGCTAGAGCACCTTCTGCTGTTGTTTTGATGGTGATTTTAAAATCATCCATTTCCAACTTTACTTCTGTAGCTCCTGATTTTGCTACAAATTTGATTAAATTTTGAATTTCTTTAATATCCATATCTCAAAAATTGTTTTGTTTTATTATTTAGTGTCGTACGCCCATTTCACATAGATTGCCCCCCAAGTAAAACCTCCTCCAAATGAGGCAAAAACTAGATTATCTCCTTTTTTAAGTAAATGCTCATAATCACACAACAACAATGGTAAAGTTGCAGAAGTAGTGTTTCCATATTTATGAATATTCACCATTACTTTATCTTCTTCTAATCCCATTCTTTGAGCTGTTGCATCAATGATTCGTTTATTAGCTTGATGAGGAACCAACCATTGTATATCTGCATTTGTAAGGTGATTTCTCTCCATTATTTTCTCCCCTACATCTGCCATTCCTGAAACAGCATACTTAAATACCGTTTTCCCATCTTGATGTACATAGTGTTGTTTATTTTTCACCGTTTCTTCAGAAGTTGGCAATATTGACCCACCAGCTTCGATCTTCAAAAACTCTCTTCCTACACCATCACTGCGCAAAATTTCATCTTGCACCCCTAATCCTTCTGTATTAGGTTCGAATAAAACGGCTCCTGCTCCATCTCCGAAAATAATACAAGTAGCTCTATCTTCATAATCGATAATAGAAGACATTTTATCTGCTCCTATAAGCAATACTTTTTTGTATTTTCCCGAAGTGATATACGATGATGCTACAGACATCCCGTATAAAAAGCTCGAACAAGCTGCTGATAAATCAAAGGCAAAAGCATTCACTGCTCCAATTTGAGTTGCCACATACACCCCTGTTGAAGCTACTGGCATATCTGGTGTTGCAGTAGATAAGATTACAAGGTC
>JBHBEQ010000014.1:0-3135 GCA_041785575.1 Flavobacterium sp. | reverse complement strand
TTGTAGATGATGTTGATGTTATCATTGTAAATTACAATTGTTATATTTCAGATTATTTTTGTTGCAATAGTTTAATTTCATCTCTGAGTTTAGCTGCTTGCATAAAATCAAGTTCTTTAGCAGCTTTTTCCATAGCTTTTTTCTTTTCTAAGATGAGTTTATCAATATTATCTTTAGATGCAAAAGATATGTTTTTTTCTTCTGCTACATTTTTTAATTCTGTGTTTTGTTGGTATTGTTTTGGTGTGTTAAGATTTGTAACAAGTACATTTTCTTCAATTTTTTTGTTGAGAGCTTTAGGTTTTATTTTATTTTTGACGTTATAGTTATTTTGTTTTTCTCTTCTATAATTGGTATCGTCAATTGTTTTTTGCATACTAGCAGTTATTTTGTCTGCATACATAATTGCTTTACCATTGATGTTTCTAGCAGCACGTCCAACAGTTTGTGTAAGGGATCTTGTACTTCTTAGAAAACCTTCTTTGTCTGCATCTAATATAGCAACTAAAGAAACCTCTGGTAAATCAAGTCCTTCTCTTAATAGATTTACTCCGATTAAAACATCAAATAATCCTTTTCTTAAATCTTGCATTATTTCTACGCGTTCAAGTGTATCTACATCAGAGTGGATGTAACGACATCTAATACCTATTTTTGTAAAGTATTTAGCCAATTCCTCTGCCATTCGTTTAGTTAGGGTAGTAACTAATATTCTTTCATCAACTTCAACTCTTTGTTGAATTTCTTCAACTAAATCGTCGATTTGATTTAAAGAAGGTCTTACTTCAATTATTGGGTCTAATAAACCTGTGGGTCTAATAATTTGTTCTACATAAACCCCGTCTGATTTTTGTAATTCATACTCTGCTGGTGTTGCAGAAACATAAATTACCTGATTTTGTAACGACTCGAATTCTTCAAATTTTAAAGGTCTGTTGTCTAAAGCAGCAGGAAGTCTAAATCCATATTCGACTAAATTTTCTTTTCTTGAACGATCTCCTCCATACATTGCGTGAACTTGTGAAATGGTCACGTGACTTTCATCAATAACCATAAGATAGTCATCAGGAAAATAGTCCAATAGACAGAAAGGACGTGTACCTGGTTGTCTTTGATCAAGGTATCTGGAATAATTTTCAATACCTGAACAATAGCCTAATTCACGAATCATTTCTAAATCAAAATTAGTTCTTTCTTCTAAACGTTTTGCTTCAAGGTGTTTTCCAATTGACTTAAAATAGTCCACTTGTTTTACCATATCTTGTTGAATTTCCCAAATAGCTTTCTGTAGTACATCTGGAGAAGTAACAAAAATATTAGCTGGATATATGTTTAGTTTAGGAAAATGTTCCAATACTCTTGATTGCGTATGGTCAAAGGATTCAATTTTTTCGATTTCATCTCCAAAAAAATGGATTCTATAGGGGTAATCTGAATATCCAGGAAATACTTCTACAAGATCACCTTTTATTCTAAAACTTCCAGGAGTGAAATCGCTTTCAGTTCTAGTATATAAACTTTGAACTAATCTGTGTAATAGTTTAGTTCTACTAATAATTTGGTTTTCTTCGAGTGATATTACATTTTTTTGAAATTCTGTAGGATTACCTATACCGTATAAGCAGGAAACAGAAGATATAACTAGTACATCTCGTCTGCCAGATAGGAGAGAAGAAGTGGTGCTTAAACGCATTTTTTCCAACTCCTCATTTATAGATAAATCTTTTTCTATGTATGTTCCAGTAACAGGTAAGTATGCTTCAGGTTGATAATAATCGTAATAAGAAACGAAATATTCGACGGCATTATTTGGAAAAAAACTTTTAAACTCGCTGTAAAGTTGAGCAGCTAGTGTTTTATTATGAGCGAGTATCAACGTTGGTTTTTGAACTTCTTGAATTACATTAGCTATTGTGAATGTTTTACCAGAACCAGTAACACCAAGTAAAGTTTGATATTTAGTGTTTTGAAATATTCCATTAGATAGAGATTTAATTGCATCTGGTTGATCTCCAGTTGGTTTGAATTTGGATTTTATTTCGAATTTCATTGTAATATAAAAAGTAAAAAGCGAAAGGCTAACCTTTCGCTTTTATACATTATGAAGAAAATTAATTATTTTACTTTGAAAGTAACTCTTCTTGCAAATTTAGAAACGTTTTTGTTGTTTCCGTCTACAGAAGTATCTTCACCTTTAGCGTTTACAGAAATTCTTGAGCTAGAAACACCAGATTGCTCTAAAATTTTAGCAACGTTTTTAGCACGTTTTTCAGATAAACGGTTGTTGTAAGATGGGTTACCTACTGAATCAGCATATCCGTTAACTTCTACTGTAGCATTAGGATTGCTTCTCAAGTATGTTAGGATAAAGTTTGTAGCTTCACTATTTTTAGGAGTTGATTTATCGAAATCAAAGTATACAGCCACATATCCGTTGTTGATCAAGTCTTTAGCAGTATTTGAATCAGCAGCGCTTAAAGTGTTGTTTCCTTTATCACCTACGTAGTTAGCGAAGTAAGACTCGTAAGAATCTGGAATACCATTTTTGTTTTTATCGATAGAACGACCTTTAACATCAACTAAGTTTCCAGCTGGAGTGTTAGGCTCTAAATCTAAGTAATCAGCAACACCGTCACCGTCAGAATCTAACATTTTGTTTTCGATGTCAGATACACGTCCTTCAAGAGACTCAACACGTGAAGTGATGTTGTCTTCAGTAGAGAACCAGTCAGCGTGCTCTTCGTTTCCTCCTAAGTAGAAAGATAAACCAAGAGTAGCGTTGTATAATCTACCATTCAATCCTCTACGAGCATCACCTTGTGCAGTACCATCAAAAGTTCTGTCTTGACGAGTGTGGTTGATCATTGTGAAATCAGCATTCAATGCAACTCTCTTCGCTAATTTAACTTGTCCAGTTAAACCAACAATGATGTGTCCCATTTGATCTTTTTCATACAATCCGCTTGGAGTAACTCCGTCTTTACCAGGTACCATGTAAGAATAACCAGCACCAAGGTGTCCTTGTAAGTTGAAAGTTTTAGTCCAAGTTTCGAAGTTTAAAACTCTTCCTAAGTTAACAACCCCTTGTAAACTTCCTCTGTAGATTGTAGATCTAAACTCGTTAGAGTTCTCTCC
>JBHBEQ010000013.1:0-5455 GCA_041785575.1 Flavobacterium sp. | reverse complement strand
TGTTACAAGGGATGTATCCAGAATAAATTGTTTGCGTATTGTCTGTTATATCCTTGTATTTTTTAATATATGCTTCTAGAGCTGATATTTTGTCCTTTTTATTTATAATGTTTGCTTCAACATCTGCATAAGTGGTCTTTATATATTTAGATTTTCCACATACAGCATCCTGCTCGTAAATTAGCCATACTATGCTATTGGGAGTAGGAACTTCTTTAGAAGTATAAACTTCTTTTGTAGTATCACCATTCGGATAATACCCTTTCTGATTATCGACCCATTGGTATAGTACATTATTTTCTATAAACCCTGATAGGAAACCTTCTCCTACTTTTACGACACCATGAAGTGCAGTAGATGTATTGGCTTTAATAAACCCAAAATCAGGAGCTAAACCGAAACCTCCTGCCAACTCCCCACTTTCTTGCTTTTGGAACGCATAAATTTTAAACGCAGGGTCGTTGATTTGTTTCCAGTCTAGATGGGATATTATTTCACCAGAAGAGTAGTCCATTAGGAGGTTTGAGTTGCCCTGTATGGAGCCGTAGGCTTCCCAAGGGTGTTCTAGTTTGAATACGCCGTGTCCCAGTTCGTGTGCTCCGGTTTTGTCTTTTGCATTACCAAACACATAACCAAATTGTCCGTTTAGGCGGAAGTATCCATCAGCACCTGTAGAGGCTTGTTTGCTGGTTACAAACATCACATACCTTTGGTCGGTTCCTTTGTAAAGGCTGTTAATCTTGAGCTGGTCGCTGCCGTAGGTACTCATCAGCTTTGGATCTCCAGATTCTATTCTGTCACCGATGTTCAAACTATCAAAACCTTCTGGAATTTGTTCTTTTCTTACATTGAAGTTGATGCCTACTTTCTGGTAAATACTATTAACTTTGTTTCCATAATCATCCAGTTTGTTTTGAGCCTCTTTGTCTAAAGGAACAAAGCTGACATTGATATCTTTCGGGCTTAGGTGTACCAGCCTGAACGATGAGATGATCTGCTGTTTCTTTTCCTTATCATTCGGAACTAATGCTGCCACTACTTCTTCCTCAGCATAGTCGTATGCACCCTTGAGTTTTAGTTTGTAATCGTTATCGCTTTGTACCGCTTCTATATTCTTACCAGAGGACAATACTTTGAACTCTATCTTGGCATCCTTCAATATTTCTTGGTCGGTAATGGTGATTTTGGCGGTGATAATGTCATCCTTACCGTTGACAACCGCCTTGTAAGGAACCAATACAGCAGTCCCATCTGCATTTTTTACAGACGGATATTGGTCCTTAGGAAGTTTTGTTATCTCTTGACTATCAAAAGCATACTTAGAATCATTGGCATCCCAAGTTATGCTGATGCCTTTAGCCGTATATTGGCTAATCTGTGCCTTACTGCCGCTGCCTGTAACGCCATCGGTGTTATCACTATTAGAGGCACCACTTTGGGCTATTTTTCCACCTTCTTTTACATTGCCTTTCTCATCAATTTCGTAAATATTACCATCTTTGTCGATAATGGTATAATCTCTTCCACCAGGCAGTTCTTGCTGGCTACTTTTCCCCGAACCAGAATCGTTATTGTTACCAGCTCCCGCATCTCCGTGGATAATAATTCTACCAGGAGGCGGAGTTTCTATATATTCAACCTTGCTGATATTATAGCCTACCGTTACTTCCTTAACGCCCTGATCACCAAAAGTTTCTCCTATACCCTCTGACAAAAACATCACCGCCTTTTCACTTGGGTCGTAGGTTGTTTCTATGGTTCCAGCGATAAGTTTTTTATCGGTATTAATTTGGATATTGTTAAAAGAGACTTTTAGTTTGGTATCACCAAGGTAAGGCACTATGATATATCCCTCTCCGCTGTAGTTTCCTATTCCATTTGCTTGGGTAATGGTTACCGGAAAATCACCTGCCATTATCACATCATTCACTCCCAGAGCCCCTTGGTAAATGGTTTTATTAGAAATATCAATGGCAGGCATAATGCCACATTGGAAGTTTTCGTTGCTTTTGTCCTTGCTATCGGTGGTAAAGTATTGTATAGCACTATATGCGTAGGCATTGCCTGCATTAGTATTGTAGGCATCGCTATTAAAGTTCTGTAGATTACCGCATACAGAGCCTACGCGGTATTCATATTCAGTAAGGTCTTCTAAGCCAGTAATGAAGTATGGTGATTGGTAGCTCTTTGCCGTAATCCACTCCCCAGAAGTTCCTCGTTTTCGGTATTGGACATTATAATCACCTGTTGAAGCTCCGTTGAGCATCCATTGGATTTTCACTTTTCCTCTTCCAGCATTTTGAGCAGTAAGAAGGGATGGTGTTCTACAGTTTTCAGTATAGTCAAAATAAAAAATTTCAGATAGTCCATTGTTTTTATAGGTGCCGTTATCTTCCGTGGGGCTAGCACTATATACGGGATTTCCACTTTTGGCTTGTACCTGCCAAGCGTATCGTTTACCAGGTATTAGCTGAGCTTTATCTAATCCGTAGAAGAGGGTAGACGAAAAAACTTCCTCTTGCCAAAAAGGTGGAGCGGCCAAAAAACCCGATATGGGGTCTCTTTCCAAATCCCAAAGTTCTTTTAGGGTGAATATATACCTAGTATTTGGAGCAATCTGCCTAGGTTGCCATTGAAAAATCATTGCAGCAGCACCATTATCATAGGGAGATAGAGCAGGTATTCTCTCACCATTTTGAGGAAGAGTAAGGAAAGGCGGTTCGTATTGATTGAAGAAAGCAATAGCACAGGCTTTCTGCGAAAGGTTATTTTTTGTAAACCAATCATAAGCTTGAAAGCAAAAGCTATAGACACCGTCAGGAAGAGCTTTAGAATAGGATAATGGGGCAATTCCGGAGAGGTTATCGAGCGCAAAAAGACTTCTCAAATCTACATTGGATAGTGTTATCTGTTGTCCGGGCAATAGTGTAAATGGATTATACCCTTGAATGAAAGGTGCAGAGCTAGCAATGGGAGTATTAGTTGTCCCTCCTTCAAGGAAGAACTTGATGGCCACTTGATGAGAAGGTTGTTGCAAATCAGTCATCAATACCTGCAGTTGCAGCTTATTATCCGTACTGGTAGCATATTCCCCCAACTTTAAGCTGTATGGGGGGAGCATCACCGGAATTAGACGGATAGGGTATTGCTGGGCTTTAAAAAGATAGGTAAATCCAAATAATAAGTAAAAAGCAATGCTATACCAAAAAACCTTATACTTTGTATCCATACTCTTTTACTTTAATTGGTAAACGATTTCTTTCTGAGAGCCAGCTTTGTTGCCTGGTAATAAATATTGTGCTTTTACACGATATTTTCCTTTTGGAATAATACCATAGGTAGATTGTATCAATTGGTTTACAATCTGAGGCCGTGAGTTCAACGGTATATTTACATATTTAGACGATGCCTTAGAAACCAATTCATACCAATCAGCTTTATAATATCTGAACAAGTCATATTGATAAGGGAAAACTCTGGTGAGGAAGCTATCAGTTCGAGACTTGTCTAAATACTGCAAATAAGATGGGAAGATGGTTAGGGCTTTGATAGGCGGTATGCCTACTATATCATCTTCATTTCCATCTCTAGTTAATTTTAATTGATCAATAGGATATTTATCGTAGATTAGATTTTTGAATTTATTTGCAAATTCATCGTCCATTAAGGCTGTCATATCAACTAGAGGCTTGTTTTCTGTGTACTGGTTACCAATGAGTTCTACTTCATCAAAAGCTTCGTCAGTATTCATATTATTTTGCAGAAATAAAACATCTGACGAGATAGGCACCCACAAACTATTGAAACCTAAAGAAGATACTTTATGTTCGAAAGTGGAATATTTGCTAGTTCTGAACGCGAAAGAAAGCCTATTGATTTCTCCTTCTCTGGAGAGATTCTGCGCTTTTTTTGTGTTTACATCTGAAGTTATTGAAGTTTCTAAGTCGATATTATCACTAGTATTTTCGTTTTTGATAGTTCCATTTGATTCTAATCTGTCGTTATTACTTCCATTAGTTTGATTAGAATTGTTAGAGGAGCTTTTGCTTTTTGCTAAAATAGCAAAAGTATATTCTTTTTGTTTGTCCAGATTAGGAATTTCAAAAGAAACTATATTATCAGAATTGTTATAACTGAAATTGCTTTCCTGAGCGTCATTATCAGCTTTAAATCGAGATGCTGTATTCCAGTTAGGATCGTCAAATAAGTAGTCTTGTCCTCTTTTCAGTTTAATGTATCCTTTGTTATTTTCTTTGGTGTAAAAGTTATTTTGATTAATAACAGGATATGCATACTGAATATTGGATAGAGGAATTTTATTAGGAGCAGAACCAGTAGTGAAATTTCTTTCTTCAATTTCGACTGCTTTTTGCCCATTATCCATTACCACTTGGAATATACCGTTTTTTTCTTCCATAAAGCTAACTTGAACAATTGCTTTTAAGGATTTATTTGGAGGAAGTATATCTTCAGATACAAAGTTGGCTACATCTTTAGACTTAGTATATTCTACTTTACCTTTTATTTTATTGCCCTTTTCATCAAGGATAGTCATTTTTTCTACGACTATTTTATAAATATGGTCACCGTCATCTTCTGGAATTACAATGGGTTCGTTAACTCGGAAAGCGAATGTTGCCTGAGGTACAGCAAATACATCAATATCTTTTTCATCCTTTTTTGGAGTAAAATCTGTTATAATTTTCATTCCTCCCAATACAGATTCATTTTCTAACTTGCATTCTTCTCCAAATTCTAATTTGAACCTGAATTTTCCTTTTACTAATCCTCCGAGTAAATTATAGTGACCTCCTAATTAGCCTCTCATCCAATATGGGTTAGGACCTTTGGCCTGAAGTAGAGCAGCCGCTCCTGCTTTAATAATTGGAATTTTCTTTCTTACAAAGAATAGTTTTATTTTAATACCCAGTTCTCCTTGTAGATACACATAGGCCTGTCCATTAGCATACCAACCGTTGATACCTATTGCATCTCCTCCTCTGTTGGTACATTTTGTTTCTTTTCCATAGTCTTTCAGCATAACATCAGCTCCTAATCCTGCTTGAAATCTTGCATATAGGAAAAGTGCTGTCATATCTCCTGTGTCAAACTTGAAGTGAGAACCAAACGCGAAGCCTTTTCCTTCACCCAATGCATTGAGATTCTTCATATAATCAATGTCATCAAGTTGCACACCTAAAATTTGTGCTACTTCTACAGGAGGAGCAGGGCTCTCAGGGATGTGATTACCCACCATTAGATAGCTTTTAGATTCTAAATATAATTTTCCAAAACCTACCCTTAATCCTATCATATCTGCTGGGGTTCCAATATGTAGATACCAATCTTGTGACCCGATGTGAAGAACAGCCCAGCCAGCTCTACCTCCCTCCCCTACTCCACGAATAAAACCTTCAGGGGAGTTGACTTTTACATCTAAGTTGGCATGTAGAAC
>JBHBEQ010000012.1:0-8281 GCA_041785575.1 Flavobacterium sp. | reverse complement strand
TCACCTTGTGCAGTACCATCAAAAGTTCTGTCTTGACGTGTGTGGTTGATCATTGTGAAATCAGCATTCAAAGCCACTTTCTTAGCTAATTTAACTTGTCCAGTTAAACCAACAATGATGTGTCCCATTTCATCGTGCTCATACAATCCGCTTGGTGTAACTCCATCTTTACCAGGTACCATATAAGAATAACCAGCACCAAGGTGTCCTTGTAAGTTGAAAGTTTTAGTCCATGTTTCGAAGTTTAAAACTCTTCCTAGGTTTACAACCCCTTGTAAACTTCCTCTGTAGATTGTAGATCTAAACTCGTTAGAGTTCTCTCCGTTCTTCATGTAGTCATATCCAAAGTCAGCTTTAATACCAAATTTGTTGTTAAACATATAACGTACACCAGCGTCAGCGTGAACGAAACCAAAGAAAGTTTCTCCATAATAACCGTCAGCAAAAGGTCTCGCTGGTTTAGTTAAACCACCGTTTAAATCGATTGACCACTTGTTGTAATTTGCCTCTTGTGCATTTGCATTTCCTAATGAAAATAAGGCAACTAATAAAGGTAATGTGATTTTTTTCATAATCCTTTTTTTAAAATAATCGTTTAAATAACTGTGGGACAAAGGTAGTATTAAAATTTTAAATAACCAATTTTTTTTAATATTTTTTATTTAGCCAGTTTTTGTCAGCATAAAATGTCCCGAAAGGAATCACGGATGAAGTACTGATGTAGAAGAATTTTTCCCAACTCCATTTTTCTTCTACCTTTAGTAAATAGGCTAATACAATGTATGCAACAAAAAGTATACCATGAGACATACCGATTGGAAATAATAGTTTTTTATATAATTCAAAATTCATATTTTTTACTATCAACATATTTCCAAATAAAACCAAATATGAAATACCTTCCAGTATTCCTATGATTCGAAATAGCGATTTCATAATTAGTTGTTTTGTAATATACGATTGTATTCTCTTAAATCTGCAATATTGTGTTTGTTGCTAATATCTAATAAAAGAGATAAGAAATAATCTAAGCTCTCTTCTGCAGTTGAACCAAAATTATGATTTTCTTCATCTATAGGTTCATCATTTGGGATTTCGCTAATGAATGTATTGTTGTTTTCAATTTGTTCATAAGCTAATCGGATTGATTTTACTACTACTGGATTTTGCTCGAGTAGTGCAAATTCTCTTAGTTTTTTTAATGATTCAACAACGTACTCTGGATTGAATTCTTTTTGTAAAGAATCTTGAATTTCTTTTATTAGTTTATTTGCTGATGTATTTTCCACGGAAATAATGTTTTTCTGCAAAGTTAGTTTATTTATACTAAACTCACAAGTTATTGACTTATTCTTGTTTGTTTTCTTCTAATTCTTTTAATAGGTAAATAAGATCTATTAATCTTGATGAATACCCAATTTCATTGTCATACCAACCTACCACTTTAACCATTCTTCCTAAAACAGTCGTTAGTTGTGCATCAAAAAGACAAGAGTGGGTATTGTTTAAAACGTCTACCGAAACGATAGGGTCTTCAGTATATTCTAATATGTGTTTTAGTTCATTTTCTGAAGATTTTTTGAATGCTTTGTTTATTTCTTCTGTAGTGAGCTCTTTTTTTACATAGCAAGTAATATCAGTAAGAGAGCCGTCTGGAATAGGAACTCTTATTCCACCTCCACCAATTTTACCTTCAAATTCGGGAAATATTTTTGTTAATGCTTTCGCAGCTCCAGTTGTTGTAGGTATTATTGATTGTGTTGCAGCTCTAGCTCTTCTTAAATCTTTATGAGCTTGATCGTGTAGATTTTGATCTGTTGTATAAGAATGTACTGTTGTGATAAATGCCTTTTCAAGTCCGCAAAGCTCGTTGATGATTTTTATCATCGGTGCAGCATTGTTTGTTGTACAACTTGCATTAGACACCATGTTTTCATCTCCTTTTAATAAGTGTTCGTTTACACCTAGAACAATTGTTTTTATACTATTGTCTTCTGGAGGAACGGATAAGATTACTTTTTTTGCTCCGTTTTTTAAATGGTTGTCTAAAAGAACACGTGTTTTGTATTTTCCTGTTGCTTCTATAACATAGTCTATATTAAAAGCAGACCAATCTAATTTTGTTATATCTCTTTCAGATATAAATGCAACTTTTTTATCTCCTATGATTAGATTGTTTCCTTCGATTTGTATATTATGACTTAACTTACCGTGTACACTATCGTATTTTAATAAATGTGATAAGGTTCTAATATCCGCTAAGTCATTAACAGCAACAACTTCTATGTTTGAATGCGAAAGTAACAGACGAAACAAGTTTCTGCCAATTCTTCCAAATCCGTTGATTGCTATTCGTATTTTAGTTGAACTTTTCAATATTCAATGGTTATAAAATGTGTTTTTCTGCTTTATATGACGAACGCACCAATGCACCACTCTCTACGTGTCTAAAACCTAATTCTTTTCCGATTTGTTCGTATTTTAAAAATTGGTCAGGAGTGATAAACTGTTTTACAGGCAGGTGTTTTTTACTTGGTTGTAAGTATTGTCCTATCGTAATAACATCTACTTTTGCATCTTTTAAATCGTGAAGTGTTTGGATTACTTCATCTTCTGTTTCCCCAAGCCCAAGCATAATACCAGATTTTGTTCTGTGTGCTCCATTCTCTTTTAAATATCTTAATACATCCAAACTTCTTTCGTATTTAGCTTGAATGCGTACTTCTCTGGTTAACCTTTTTACGGTTTCCATATTGTGTGAAATTACTTCTGGAGCAGCTTGTAATATCCTGTCTATGTTGCGTGTGATTCCTTGGAAATCGGGGATAAGGGTTTCCATAGTGGTTTCTGGATTCATTCTGCGAACAGCTTTTACAGTTTCATTCCAAATGATTGAACCACCATCCTTTAAATCGTCTCTGTCAACACTTGTTAAAACAGCGTGTTTGATTTTCATTAATTTTATAGAACGCGCTACTTTTTCAGGTTCGTCCCAATCAACCGACTCTGGACGTCCTGTTTTTACTCCACAAAATCCGCACGAACGCGTACAGATATTTCCTAAAATCATAAATGTAGCAGTACCTTCACCCCAGCATTCACCCATATTAGGGCAGCTTCCTGAAGTGCAAATAGTGTTGAGTTTATATTTGTCTACCAATCCACGTAGATCCGTGTATTTTTTCCCCGTAGGAAGTTTTACACGTAACCATTTTGGTTTTCCTTGAATTGGTTTAGTTTCGTTTTGGTCTAATATAGTATTCATATTCTTTTATAAAACTGACTGCAAATATACGGATAAATCACTTTACTTATTACTTCTTTACAGATTGTATCTTTTCAATAAGAAGTAGTGTTTAATTAGTTTCGGTTGATTTTTTCTTACCAATATTAAAGCGAACTTTTCCTAAAATCTCTTTTTTTGTTGGTTTGGAAATAGATGCTTTTTTGTTTGTTTTCGCTGGTTGTTTATTTGTTTTTTGAGAAGTGCTTTTTTTGTTTTTTTCTACTTGTATTTTATTCTGTTCGAGAACTTCCATTGGATTTTTAGGGTTTTCTTTGGTTCCTCTTAAGTAGATTACCAATCCGTTGAGAAAATTTCTCAGTATTTGTTCTTTACATTCAACGTATTTTGGATGGTCTTCACTTCTGAAAAAATTGCCTATTTCGCCTTTAGATATTCTGAAATCAACCAATTGAAGTATTTCTACAATTTGAT
Source organism: Flavobacterium sp. (assembly GCA_041785575.1). Taxonomy (GTDB): domain Bacteria; phylum Bacteroidota; class Bacteroidia; order Flavobacteriales; family Flavobacteriaceae; genus Flavobacterium. Next base: position 4,563 of record JBHBEQ010000012.1, on the reverse strand, counting down.
CATCTCTAAGTTGTAAAGCAACTCTTAATTTTTTTAATATATCATTATTCGTCATTGTATGAAAATGTTATTTTTTGAAAATGTAAATTTAGTTTTTTATTTCTACAAATTACATTTTTTATAAACTGTTTTGATTTAAAAAAAAGAGTTGTCTTCAGAAAGAAAACAACTCCTAAATGAAATATGATAAGTTAAATATTATTTTCTAATACTTACAGAAATTCTTCTATCTTTTGCTCTATCAGCTTCAGGAGCATCAGCAGTAAATTTAGCAAATTCAGAACCGTAACCTTCAGCTCCGTCTACTTGTGAACCTTTTCCAGCATTTGTCAAGTAAGTTTTTACTGCTTCTGCACGTTCTCCAGATAGTTTTTTATTAACTTCTTCGTTTCCTGTTTTATCTGTATATCCACCGATTTTTAATTTAATATCTGAATAAGCAGTTAAAATAGCAACAATATTGTCTAATTGTTTTTTAGAATCAGCAGTAAGTTTAGCACTTCCTGTTTCAAAGTTTAAGTTGTCAAAATCAAACCAAGATTTTTTCAAATCTTCTTCTGACATATTTTTGTAATCTCCTTTGTTAAGGAAAGTTACTAATTGATCTTCAATACCACCTTTGTATGCTTCAATCTCTACGCCATCAATTAATTTTACCTTTAAAGATTCTTTTGCAGGTGCTTGAGTTGCTTCTGCATTAGCATCTGCTGTATTTTCTGTTGTATTTACAGATGTGTCAATTGTTAAATGATTTGGTGCTTTAGCACTATTAGGTCCATTAGAAATGTAGATGTTTGAACAACTTCTGTACAAAAACACGATTAAACCTATACCTAATAATAATGGAATAAGCACTTTGATTACTCCATTTCCACCTTTGTCTTGTTGATTGTTACTCATAATTATTATTTTTTTCCAAAGGTAACGATTTTTTTTATTTCGCAAAAAAAAATCAAAAAGAGCACTTTTGTTTACTTTCTATCCATTTTGATAGGTATTTAGATGCGTTGACTTGATTGGTTTGCAATATTTGTCCGATGAAATTTTGGTTTCTACAATTGGTTAAATTCATTTGTAAATAATGAATTTTTTCCTCTAATTGACTGATGTATTTTGATTGGTTAAACTTTTTACGGAATATTTCATAGCCTATTTGTTGTTTTTCCGTCCATACCTTTTTATCGTTATACAATAAAACAGCGCTGTCTGTAAAAAAATGAAAATCGTCTGTAATAAAACCATTCCAATCATTTGAAGTCATCGCCTCAGCACCGTAATTAGTAGTAACATTCGGGAGTCCGTATATCATTCCTTCAATAAACTTTCCTTTTAGTCCTGCCCCAAAAGGTATAGGAGCAAGCAAAACTCGATGTTTTTGCATTACTTCTTTTACACTTTTAGCCCTGCCAACTATGTAAAATTTGTCTTTAGGTTGATGAAGTTGTTCTACTTTTGGAGTGGAATAAGCACCGTAAATATAAAGAGAGGCATTTGGTATTTTTTTACGAATATTATTCCATATTTTTTCTTTCAAAACCTTTACTGTTTGAAAATTTGGTTCGTGCCAAAAGTTGCCTATAAACATAAAATCACACCTTTCTTCAAATGGAGGATTTTCAGTCGATGTAGATTCTGTGTCGTGAATAAAAGGAAGGTAGAATAAAATTTCTTTAGGAATTGAAAAAGTGGTAGTTAGTAATTGATATTCAAATTCTGAAATGATTAGTGATAAATCACATCTATAGATACTAGTTAATTCTCTTTTTGCCTCTTCTGTAAAATAGTTGACCACCGTGTTTTTTTTATAGGCGACCTCTCGTGCTTTTCTCACAAAATGCACATCTTCTGTGTCTAAAATAGTCAGGGCATTTGGGCATTCTTTACGAACTCTCCAACCGAACTGTTCTTCCGTTATAAACCTGTCAAAAACTACGATGTTTGGTTGTAATTCGGAAATAAATGTATTGAAATTAGAGTCGTTTATTGAGATTTCATAACACTTCAAACTGTCGTTTTCTAACGGATAACTGTGTTCGGTGAATTTGGCAGAAGATGCAAAGTGAATTTCCATTTTTTGCGATTTGAAAAAATTAATCAATTGCAAGATTCTCCAACCTGCTGCTGAAGAAGTAGGTTCGGGCCAAACTAATCCAATAAACAATACTTTTTGCATAAAGAGCTCTATTTTTTGTCTAAAGTACGAAAAACAATTAATTCAGAAATTTTCATTTAATTACATTTTGTAACTTTGTACAAAAATCGCAGATATGTTAGGATTAAAATTGTTGACAGACCCTCGATGGGCTAATATTGCTGAAGGAAATATTGAAGAAATTTTGACAGACCATGCTTGGTGCGAACAAAAAGCAGCAACCAATGCTATTACTATTATTACCAATAATTCTGAGCACGAAGATTTGGTTACTACGATGACGGAAATTGCTATTGAAGAAATGGAGCATTTTCGAATGGTACACGATATTATTAAGAAAAGAGGGTATACTTTAGGACGCGAACGAAAAGACGATTACGTAAATCAATTGTTTAAATTTATGAAAAAAGATGGTTCGCGAAATGATGCTTTCATAGACAGACTTTTGTTTGCGGCAATGATAGAGGCAAGAAGTTGTGAGCGTTTTAGAGTATTGTCTGAAAATATAAAGGATGAAGAACTCGCAAAATTCTATAGAGAATTAATGATTTCAGAAGCTGGACATTACACTACATTTTTAAAATTTGCAAAAAAATATACAGAACGAGTTGATGTAGACAAACGTTGGAAAGAATGGCTTGAGTTTGAAGGTGAGCTTATTCAACAATACGGTAAAAAAGAAACTGTTCACGGGTAATGAAACAAAAAAGAGGTTGAATTTAATTCAACCTCTTTTTTGTTAGTGAAATATATTAATCTTCTGAATCGTTTTTCAATTCTTGAAATTTTGCAATCATAGTAGGGTTACCTTTTGTAAGTTTTTTTATGGTGAGATTTTCTGCTTTATCGTTTGCTAATCTCAAGTTGTTTACCGATGCTAGTAATGCTTCTTTGGTTTTGGTAAGATGGTCAATAGTTTTGTCTATTTCTGTAATAGCTGTTTTAAACTGACGGCTTGCCAAATCATAGTTTCTTGCAAATCCTTGTTTGAATTTATTGATATTTTCTTCAAAATTAGCAATGTCTATATTTTGATTTTTTAAAGTGTTTAATTCTTGTTTGTATTGTAAGGCATTAAGCGCTGCATTTCGCAATAGGGTAATAATTGGAATGAAGAATTGTGGACGAACGACATACATTTTAGGATATTTATACGAAACATCTACAATTCCTGTATTGTATAATTCGTTTTCTGCTTCCAAAAGCGTAACTAAAACAGCATATTCACATTTTTTTTCATTGCGATCTTTGTCGAGTTCTTTTAAGAAATCATCGTTTTTTTTCTTGGTTGCTGTAGTATCACTTTCGTTTTTCATTTCAAACATAATTGATACTATTTCGTTTCCAAATTGGTCAAATTCTCTAAAAATAAAATCCCCTTTACTACCGCTGCGAGAGTCGTTGTCTTTTTCGAAATAGGCATTAGGAAAGGCTGTCGCTCTGATTTTATTAAACTCAATCTCACAATGATTTTCCAACGACTCTCCAATCATTTTTGTAGAAAGACTTAATTTGTAATTTTTGCGATTTTCTATTTCTTCATCTTTATATTTGATGAGCTCATCTTTTATTTTTAGTTCAGCAGTATACTTTTCGGTAAGCGATTTTTCGAGCAATATTTTTTCAGTATCCTTATTTAGAAGTTTGTTTTTTAGTTCAGCTGTTTCCTGTTCTAATTTTTTTACTGCTTCGGCTATCGCTAGTTTTGTATTTGTTTCAGCATTTTCTAAAATAGATTTCTTTTCAGCCAACAGAGAAGCTTTTTCATTTTCAATTGAGTGGATTTTGTTTAAAGCATTGGTCTTTAATTTTTCGATTTCAATATCTTTATTAGAAAGTTGTTCTTTAAAGTTAGAAATGATTTTAGCTTCAGCAATTTGAACGGCATTTTCTCTATCTCTAGCTGCACTTTCTGATAGTTTTTGAATTTCTTTATTAAACTGTTCGTCACGGACTTGTTTCAGGATTTCGGCAAAGCCAGATTCGTCTATTTTGAAAGCCTTTTGGCAATTAGGACATTTAATTTCGTTCATATTTAAGATGGAATTTTGATTATATAATTATTTAAATAACTTCAGCAACGACAAATGTGCTACCTCCAATATAAATAAAATCGTCAGCAGTAGCCTTGTTTTTGGCTTTTTGAAAAGCCTCATTTACAGAATGGCAAATTTCACCCTTGAATCCAAAATGCGTCATTTTTTCGTAAAGTTCTTTTGCATCTAATCCTCTCGGAACATCAGGTTTTGCAAAAAAGTAATACGCCTCTTTAGGAAGATATTCTACAATAGAATGTAGGTTTTTGTCATTTACTATGCCGAAAACAAAATATAAATTGTTGTATTGATGTTGTTTTACTTGCTGCATAGTTTGTAGCAAACCATCTTTGTTGTGCCCTGTATCGGCAACAG
>JBHBEQ010000011.1:0-8294 GCA_041785575.1 Flavobacterium sp. | reverse complement strand
TTGATTTAAAAAACGGCTTGTTTTTTAAAAAAAAGACTTTCTTCTACCTACAAAATCCATTCGTCTGTTTACATTTTATTTGTACTTTTGGCTGATTCAAATTCAACAGTCAATTTTAAATGGCATTGTACATCTAAAATGTAGAATACTCCTAAAAAACGAAGAAAAACAAGCAAAAAGAAAAGTACTTTTTCTTGGAAAATACATCTTGCCCTTTATTCTTTTTTGATTTTAAGTTTTGTTATTTATCACTATAAAAGTGGCATCCACTATTATTTTAATTCTATAAAATCGTTTTTTTCAAAAGAAAACACTGAACTAACTTCCAATTTTCACGACATACGAAACATAGAAGTTTTAAAAAAACACCAAAATATGCTTTTTGGATTTGATGTTTCACATTACCAAGAACGCATCGAATGGAACAAAATAGATTCGCTATACAATCAATTTCCTCTTGATTTTGTTATTATTCGTTCTACTATGGGAGAAGATGGACTTGACAATCGCTTTTCTTATAATTGGAAAAAGTGCAAAAGCCGTTTTTTGGTAAGAGGTGCTTATCATTATTATCGTCCGGATGAAAATAGTACGAAACAAGCAGAATTGTTTATTAAAACCGTTTCTCTAGAACCAGGAGATATTGTACCTATTTTAGACATCGAAGAGCTTCCGAAAAAGCAATCAATGGAAAATATGAAAAAAGGCGTTTCTAACTGGCTCGCTATTGTAGAAAAGCATTATAAGGTAAAACCTATTCTATACAGTGGACAGAGCTACTACAAAGATTTTCTTGAAAAAGAGTTTTCCGATTATCCGCGATGGATTGCAAACTACAACACTTTCGTTGAAAACATTCATGAAGATTGGCATTTTTGGCAATTCACAGACAAAGGACTAATTGAAGGCGTACCTACTCGAGTAGATTTAAACATTTTTCAAGGAAATAAACACGATTTAAAAAAATTCGTTGTTCCTTAAAAAATTCTATGTTTTTCAAATTATTTTTCTTATATTCGGAGTAAACTTTAACCTATGAAAACATTAGAAGCAGTATCGAATATTATGACAAAAAATGTCATTGTGCTTGACCTTTCGGATAGCATTAACAAAGCAGAAAAATTATTTATAGCAAACAATATCCGCCACATACCGGTAGTTAACCAAGAAGATGTAGTAGGTATAATAAGCTATACCGATTTGATGAAAGTTTGCGTTTCTGAAATTGACGAAAATGATGAAAATATCGAAACCACCATTTACAATCAATTTTCTCTAGAACAAATAATGACCAAGAATATTGTTACAATAAAAGCAGAAGCATCTATTAGAGAAGTAGCAGAAATTTTTGCATCAAACCATTTTAGAGCACTACCTGTTGTAGATGGAAAAAAAATTGTAGGTATTGTAACTACTACAGACATTATTAAATATTTTTTGTCGCATTTTGAATAACCTCAACACAATTTTGATATAAAAAAGAGGCTTCCATAAATTTTTACGGAAGCCTCTCTCTTTTGTATAATCAATCGATATTAATCGTTTAGTTTCAACACCGCCATAAATGCAGACTGAGGAATTTCAACATTTCCTACTTGACGCATACGTTTTTTACCTGCTTTTTGTTTTTCCAACAATTTACGTTTACGAGAAATATCCCCACCATAACATTTTGCTGTTACATCTTTACGCAAAGCTTTTATTGTTTCTCTGGCGATGATTTTCGCTCCAATAGCTGCTTGAATTGGAATATCGAATTGCTGACGTGGAATCAACTCTTTTAGTTTTTCACACATTTTCTTTCCGATATTATAAGCATTATCTTCGTGTATCAGTGCCGATAAAGCATCTACATTTTGCCCGTTGAGTAACACATCCAAACGAACGAGCTTAGAAGTACGCATTCCTATCGGATGATAATCGAACGAAGCATATCCTTTTGAAACAGTTTTTAATCTATCATAAAAATCAAATACTATTTCTGCCAATGGCATATCGAAATTCAATTCTACACGCTCTGGTGTCAGATATGTTTGATTGGTAATTTGTCCTCGTTTATCGATACACAAACTCATTACCTGTCCAACAAAATCTGCTTTGGTAATAATGGTTGCTTTAATATAAGGTTCTTCTACTCTATCAAGTTTTGAAGGTTCTGGCAAATCAGACGGATTATTTACAATTAGTGGTGTATCTGGTTCTTTTTTGGTATACGCTAAATACGAAACGTTTGGTACGGTGGTAATAACAGTCATATTAAACTCACGTTCCAATCGCTCTTGAATGATTTCCATATGCAACATTCCTAAGAATCCACAACGGAAACCAAAACCTAGTGCTGCCGAACTCTCTGCTTGGAATACCAAAGAAGCATCGTTGAGTTGTAATTTTTCCATAGAAGCACGTAAATCTTCATAATCTTCTGTATCTACCGGATAAATACCAGCAAAAACCATCGGCTTTACGTCTTCAAATCCAGAAATTGCCTCTTGTGTAGGCTGAATCGCGTCGGTAATTGTATCTCCTACTTTTACATCACGAGCCTCTTTAATTCCTGAAATGAGATACCCTACATCTCCTGCAGATATTTTTTGTTTAGGCACTTGGTTGAGTTTCAACGTTCCAATTTCGTCGGCATAATACTCATTTCCAGTAGCCATAAATTTGATTTTTTGATTCTTTTTAATCTCTCCATTAAGTACGCGAAAGATAACCTCAATTCCGCGGAATGGATTGTAAACAGAATCGAAAATCAAGGCTTGTAAAGGTGCATTTTCGTCTCCTTTTGGAGCAGGAACTCGCTCTACAATAGCTTCTAATATTTTATCTACTCCAAAACCTGTTTTTCCAGAAGCGTGAATAATATCTTCGTGCTTACATCCTAACAAATCTACGATATCGTCGCTTACTTCTTCAGGATTAGCCGAAGGCAAATCTACTTTATTCAACACTGGAATGATTTCCAAATCGTTTTCTAATGCTAAATAAAGGTTAGAAATAGTTTGTGCTTGAATACTTTGTGCAGCATCTACAATTAACAACGCTCCTTCACAAGCTGCAATAGATCTCGAAACTTCGTATGAGAAGTCTACGTGACCAGGAGTGTCAATCAAATTGAGTATATATGTTTCTCCTTTGTAGTTGTATTCCATCTGAATAGCGTGGGATTTAATGGTAATCCCTCTCTCGCGTTCTAAATCCATATTGTCAAGCAATTGTGCTTGAGCTTCGCGAGCTGTTACGGTTTGAGTAGCATCTAAAAGACGGTCTGCTAGTGTACTTTTACCGTGGTCGATATGTGCGATAATACAAAAGTTTCTGATTTTTTTCATTAAAAACACTTATTTTATTCATAAAACCATCATTCTCAAAGAGTTTATTTACATTCTTCAGAATGCGGATTGATTGCAAATATATAATTTTTCTTTGTCTTTTCGTCAATGATTTTTTTTACAAAAGAAAAAGCTGTTTAAAAATATTTCAACAGCTTTTGAATTGTTTTTTACAATATATCTCACTTGTTTTTCTAAAGGTTGCACTACATCTTTATACAACCTCCTCAAGATATTTAGCGTTTCTTTCCGATGCCGTAATATTTAAAACCTATTTGTTCTAATTTCTTTCTGTCTAATATATTTCTTCCGTCGAATACAAATGCTGGTTTTTTCATCTTGTGGTAGATTTGTTCCCAATCTAGATTTACGAACTCATCCCATTCTGTGAGTATCGCCACAGCATGGGCTTCTTCGATACATTCATAAACATTTTTCGTTACCTGAAGTCGGTTTTCAATCTCGTTTTGCTCGTGGGTTTGCAACCTTTCGACATCCAAAAACACTTGTTGTTCTGATACTTTAGGGTCGTAAACACAAATTTTTGCTTGCTCGAGAAGTAAATAATCTGCTACGTATATGGCAGAAGATTCTCTGGTGTCATTGGTATTTTTCTTGAAAGCCCATCCTAAAAATGCAATCTTTTTGTCGGAAACTGTGTGGTATAGGGTATCTACTATGTGTTGAGCAAAACGTTTTTTCTGATAATCGTTCATCAAAATTACTTGCTCCCAATAATCTGCAACTTCAGCAAGGTTATAATTCTGGGCGATATACACCAAATTGAGAATGTCTTTCTGGAAACAAGAGCCTCCAAATCCTACAGAAGCATTCAAAAACTTCGCTCCTATACGACTATCCGCTCCTACAGCCTTGCTTACTTCGGTAACATCTGCTCCGGTAACTTCACATAGTGCCGATATAGAATTTATCGAAGAAATACGCTGCGCTAGAAAAGCATTTGCCGTTAGTTTTGAAAGTTCTGACGACCAAATATTTGTTGTAAGTATTTTGTTTCTATCTACCCATTTTTCATATATCTGCGTCAGTTGTTCTATAGCTTCTCTGCCCTCTTCTGTATCAATATCTCCTCCAATAAGCACTCGATCGGGATAAAGTAAATCTTGAATTGCCGTTCCTTCTGCTAAAAATTCTGGATTGGACAAAATTTGAAATTTCACCCCGCTATTGATATTGTGTAAAATATTTTTTATCGAACTAGCTGTACGAACTGGCAATGTCGATTTCTCTACAATTATTTTATCCGTGGTTGCAACATCTCCAATTTGTCTAGCACATTGTTCTATATATTTGAGATCAGCTGCTTTTCCCTTTCCTCTTCCGTATGTTTTTGTAGGGGTATTCACCGAAATAAAAATCATCTCGGCTGCTGCAATTGCTCCTTCTATATCTTCTGAAAAAAACAAATTTTTATCTCGAATCTCTGCCACTATTTCTTGCAATCCGGGTTCGTAAACAGGTAGTTTACTTAAATCTTTTTCATTCCAAGCCGCAATACGTTCTTTATTAGAATCTACTACTGTAATTTTAATTTCTGGATTTTTCAATGCAAGTACTGCCATTGTAGGCCCTCCTACGTATCCTGCTCCAATACAACAAATATTTTTTATTTTATTCAAAGTTGTTTCTTTTAAATCATTATCTACCCTACAAAAATACAATATAATTTTCATTATCCATCACACGTTTCAACAACGTAACTCCCACCTCATCTTTGAAATACCCTTTTGTGTTTTAGAGCAATTCTACCAAATGTAGTATTTACGGTTTTACTAGATTTCGCAGTAGATTGCAAACCATAAGAGTACGTTTTATTTGTTTGTTTTAATTCAACAATCAAAAAGGTTTTAAGGAGATTTTCATGGATTTTTTCTTATTCAAATTAAGAATTATCTCAAAAACATGAAAAAACACACCTTTTTTTTAAATTTTATATTAGAAAAAGTAAGAAATAATTAAAAATAAACGGGAGGAGATTACAATCTGTCAGATTAAGACTTTCGCCCAAGGGAGGAGATTACAATCTGTCAGATTAAGACGTTCGCCCAAGGGAGGAGATTACAATCTGTCAGATTAAAACGTTCGCCCAAGGGAGGAGATTACAATCTGTCAGATTAAGATTTTCGCCCAAGGGAGGAGATTACAATCTAACGAAATATTTTTTACCAGATGCACATTGTACTGGATATAAAAAAGACATCTAGATTATCAAGTGGTAAAAAACTTCTATCTCTGCCTTTACGCTACTTTATATCCAACAAAAAAATGTACCTTTGCACAGAGTAAAATTCATCAAATTAGAATTATGAACATATTATTATTAGGCTCTGGTGGGAGAGAACACGCTCTTGCTTGGAAAATAACTCAAAGCGAAAAATGCGATACTTTATTTGTTGCTCCTGGTAACGCAGGTACGGCACAGATTGCTCAAAACATAGCTATCAATCCCAATGATTTTAACGCATTAAAAAACTTTGTCCTCAACAACGATGTAAAAATGGTTGTAGTAGGCCCAGAAGATCCTCTTGTAAACGGGGTTTATGACTTTTTTAAAAACGATAGTCAATTAACGAATATCCCTGTTATTGGCCCATCTAAATATGGAGCCCAACTCGAAGGAAGTAAAGAATTTGCAAAAGAATTTTTGGTAAAAAACAACATTCCTACTGCAAAATACCAATCATTTACTAAAGATACTGTAGAAGAAGGTTGTGCTTTTTTAACAACTTTATCAGCTCCTTATGTATTGAAAGCAGACGGACTTGCTGCTGGTAAAGGCGTTGTTATCCTTGACAATCTAAAAGATGCTCAAGAAGAACTTAAAAACATGCTTATCGATGCAAAATTTGGCGATGCATCTTCTAAAGTTGTTATCGAAGAATTTTTAGATGGGATAGAACTTTCTTGTTTCGTACTCACCGATGGCATATCTTACAAAATCCTCCCTACTGCAAAAGATTACAAACGCATAGGCGAAGGCGACACAGGCTTAAACACTGGTGGTATGGGAGCTGTTTCTCCAGTGCCATTTGCAGACGAAGCCTTTATGAATAAAATAGAACAACGCATCGTAATTCCTACAATCAAAGGCTTGCAACGAGACAACATCGAATACAAAGGTTTTGTATTCATTGGCTTGATAAAAGTTCAAGACGAACCTTATGTAATCGAATACAATGTTCGTATGGGAGATCCGGAAACAGAAGTTGTTATCCCAAGAATCAAATCAGACATTGTAACTCTTTTCGAAGCAGTTGCTAATCAATCTCTAAACAACACAACTTTAGAAATCGATGAAAGAGCTGCCACTACGGTAATGCTCGTGTCTGGTGGATATCCAGAAGATTATGAAAAAGGTAAAGAAATTTTCGGTTTAGAAAATATAGAAAACTCCATCGTTTTTCACGCAGGAACAGCCGAAAAAGACGGAAAAACCATCACAAACGGCGGACGTGTTTTGGCTATCACCTCTTATGGAAACGATTTCAGAGAAGCATTGAAACAATCTTACCAAAATGCGGCTAAAATTACCTTTGAAAAACAGTATTACCGCAAAGATTTAGGTTTTGATTTATAATATTCCAAAAACACTAAAAGCTGTCCTATTTCGGACAGCTTTTTTTTGTATATACTTATGTTTAAAACGCTATATGATTGCTAAGCTTTTTAAACAAATTCTTTTTAAACGCCCTCCCCCTTCATCTGATTTAAAGATTATCTCGTTCTCGGATTTTATATAATACCTTCATCGGCAAAACTATAATAAGCATGTGCGGTAACAATTACGTGGTCGAGCAACTTCACATCCAACACCTCTCCTGCTTTTTTAATTTTTTCTGTAATAAGCCTATCTGCTTCGCTTGGTGCTAACTGTCCGGATGGATGATTATGTACCAAAACTATAGCTGTTGCCAATTGCTCTATCACCTGCTTAAACAGCAATCTCACATCTACTACTGTAGCCGTTAATCCCCCTTTACTCAATTGTATTTTTCCAATGATTTTATTGCTATTATTGAGCAACAACACCCAAAATTCTTCATGAGACAAATCTCCGATAAGAGGTTGCATATACTCAAATACTGATTTGCTGGAATGGATAGCAACCACTTTTCTTGCCTCTTCGGCTCTTCGCCTTCTTCCAAGTTCTAGTGCTGCAACAATTGTTATAGCTTTTGCCTCACCTATTCCTTTAAAAGCAATCAATTGTGCTATGGTCTGCCTACTCAACACACTTAAATTGTTTTGATTGTGTTGTAATATTCGCTTACACAAATCTACGGCACTTTCACTTCTACTACCCGAACCAATAAGTATCGCAAGCAACTCTGCGTCACTAAGTGCTTGACAACCTTTGTTTAAAAGTTTTTCACGTGGCTTATCGTCTTCTGCCCATTGTTTTATTGAAAAATATTTAGAATTTTCCATAAGCAACCTATTGAAAACCTAAATATATGTTTTTTTTCAACACCTTAACGAGCTCTACGCAATTTTCGCTTGACTTTCTTGTAATTAGAAGAGCGTATCACTTTTCCTTTATCCGATAAGATATACGCACCATAATTTGGATATTTTTTCAACAACTCCAATCCCTTTTCTACCCCCAACAACATAATAGAAGTGCTCAACCCATTACAAAATTCTGCATTTTCTCCTATTACGGTTACGCTTGTAATTCCACTTACTGGCCATCCTGTTTTTGGATTTACAATATGCGCATATCTCTTTCCATTAATTTCGGTATATTTTTCATAATTTCCAGAAGTGGTCATTGCGCCATTCATTATTTTAATCACCTCAACTGCCTTTTCTATTTCATACGGATTCTGTATGCCTATTTTCCACTTTTCTCGATTGGGCAATAATCCCCAAGTAACCAAATCTCCCGATGCATTCACAATTCCTGCTGGCACTCCCAACTGTTTTAACAAACCACTTGCT
>JBHBEQ010000010.1:0-2669 GCA_041785575.1 Flavobacterium sp. | reverse complement strand
TTGGAAGTATGCATATGATGCAAAAAGCGGTGCAAGTTTTGCGTTCTAAAAATGTAGAAATATCTGCAAAAGAAGAAGAAGCATTGTACATTGCAATTCTTTTACACGATATCGGACACGGTCCTTTTTCTCACGCTATGGAACATTCTATTGTAGAAGGAACCCATCACGAAGATCTTTCTTTGCGATTTATGGATGCTTTAAACGAAGAGTTTGAAGGGAAATTAGATTTAGCAATTCAAATATTTAGAGGAAATTACCATCGAAAATTCATGTTGCAGCTGATTTCAAGCCAAATGGATATGGATAGAATGGATTATCTTAAAAGAGATAGTTTTTACAGTGGTGTAGCCGAAGGGAATATCAATTCAGAGCGTTTGATACAAATGATTACCGTACAAGATAATGTGTTGGTGGTAGAAGAAAAAGGAATATATTCGGTAGAAAAATTTTTAGTAGCCAGAAGGTTGATGTATTGGCAATGCTATTTACATAAAACCGGAGTAGTAGCCGAGTTGATTTTGACAAAAATATTAAAAAGGGCTAAAGAATTAGCTTATAAAGGAGTTGAACTTTGGGCAAGTGAACCCTTAAAATATTTTTTGTACAACAAAAAATCAGATGAAATGAACAACGAAATGCTATTTAAATTTTCACTTTTAGACGATAGTGATATTTTAGGAGCAATAAAAAATTGGCAATTTCACGAAGATAAAGTACTTTCGTATTTGTGTGATAGTATTGTAAATAGAAAACTATTTCATATTAAAAAAGTAGAAAAACATCAGCAAGAACAAGAAATAAAAAAATATCAGCAGAAGGTAAAAACAGCACTTCAAATAAGTGAAGAAGAAATAGAATATTTTGTTTTTCCTACACAAACGAAAAATCAAGCATACAATTTAGCCGCAGAACCAATAGCAATTCAAACAAAAGCAAAACAAGTAATTGATGTTACAGAAGCTTCAGATTTACTTCATTTAAAAGCTTTGTCAGAACCTGTGGTGAAGTATTTTATATGTTATCCTAAGGGTGTTTTCAACATGTAAAAAAAAATATATATTTGCAATAATGAAAATTACAGCAGCACAAATAGCAGAAGTATTAGAAGGAATTGTAGAAGGAAATTCTGAAATTACCGTTTCTAATCTTTCTAAAATAGAAGAAGGAGTGGAAGGGACAATATCTTTTTTGTCTAATCCTAAATACAATCATTATATATATGAGACCAATGCGTCTATTGTAATTGTAAATGATACATTTGTAGCGGAAAAACCGGTTAAGCCAACATTAATTAGGGTTAAAGATGCCTATAAAGCGTTTTCAAAGTTGTTGCATTTTGCAAACCAAATTAAGTTGAAGAAAACAGGAATCGAACAACCAAGTGTAATTTCGGAAGGAACAGTATGTGGTGAAGATTTGTATTTAGGTAGTTTTTCATATATTGGAAACAATTGTAAAATCGGAAATAATGTGAAAATTTATCCCAATGTATTTGTTGGAGATAATGTAGAAATTGGCGATAATACTGTTGTTTATGCTGGAGTAAAAATATATTCAGAAACGAAAATTGGTGCAAATTGCACGATACATTCAGGAACCGTAATTGGTTCAGATGGATTTGGTTTTGCACCTGCAGAAGATGGGAGTTATACCAAAGTTCCTCAAATTGGAAACGTTGTGATAGAGGATGATGTAGAGATAGGAGCGAGTACCACCATTGATCGAGCAACTTTAGGAAGTACAATAATTCGAAAAGGTGCCAAATTAGATAATCAAATTCAGGTGGCACATAATGTAGAAATTGGAAGTCATACGGTGATAGCATCACAAACAGGAATTGCAGGCTCTTCAAAAATTGGAAAATATTGTCAAATAGGAGGTCAAGTAGGGATAGTAGGACATATTACTATAGGGAATAGAGTAAAAATCCAAGCACAAACAGGAGTAGGAAGAAATTTAGCAGATGGAGAAGTGGTGCAAGGAACCCCAGCAATGCCTTATTATGATTTTTCTAAGTCGTATGTGCATTTTAAGAATTTGCCGAAAATTGTAAAGAATATTGAAGAATTGAAAAAAAAATAATGAGATTATGGTGAAGCAAAAAACCATTGCAAAAGAAGTAACAGTAGAAGGAGTAGGACTGCATACAGGACAACAAGTGACAATGGTGTTTAAACCAGCACCAATAAACAATGGTTATACTTTTGTACGAGTAGATTTAGAAGAAAAAACAGTAATACAAGCGTCAGCAGCTTATGTAGTTTCAACGGAAAGAGGTACAAACCTTGAATATAAAGGAGTGCAACTTCACACTACAGAGCACGTGTTAGCAGCGTTGGTAGGATGTGATATAGATAATGTTATAATCGAATTAAATGCATCAGAGCCACCAATCAAAGATGGTTCTTCAATGCCGTTTGTTGAAGCTATAGAAAGTGCAGGAATTGTAGAGCAAGATGCTGAAAGAGACGAATACATTGTAAAAGAAGTAATTTCATACGTAGATGAACGTACAGGAAGTGAAATTATCTTAATGCCTGCAGATGAATATCAAGTAACTACAATGGTAGACTTTGGTACAAAAGTATTGGGAACTCAAAATGCAGCCATAAAGAATATTTCAGAATTCAAGAGCGAAATAGCAAATGCACGAACATTTAGTTTTT
>JBHBEQ010000009.1:0-12430 GCA_041785575.1 Flavobacterium sp. | reverse complement strand
CGAAACATTAACTAATACATACTTACGTCACCCTGCTTATGCAAATTACCCTGTAGTAGGGGTTTCTTGGGTACAAGCCAATGATTTCTCTAAATGGAGAACAGATCGTGTAAACGAACTTAACTTGGAAAGAGCTGGTTACTTACGTAAAGATTCTAAAACAAAAGATGCTTACGGACAAAACCATTTCTCTACAGATGCATATTTAAACTCTCCTAGCACTGTATATAGCGGAAACGACAGTATAGTTTACAGAGGTGTAAAAAACAAAGCGAAAGAAGGGCAACGCAATGTGTATGCTAAACAATCTTATGGTTTATTTACTGCAGAATTTCGTCTACCTACAGAAGCTGAATGGGAATACGCTGCTTCTTCTAGAAAATCAAACCGTGAATACAACAACGTAAAAGGACGTAGCAAATACCCTTGGGGAACAAACAATACTAAATCTAACAAGAGAGGTTCAAAAGGTGAACACTTAGCAAACTACAAACAAGGACGTGGTGACTATGGTGGTGTTGCTGGATGGAGAACAGACCAAGGTGGTATCACTTCTCCTGTTAAATCTTTCCCAGCAAACGATTGGGGATTATATGACATGGCAGGAAACGTTGCAGAATGGGTTGCTGATGTTTATAGACCAGCTATCTCTTCAGACGTAAACGACTTAAACTACTTCCGTGGAAACGTTTATACAAAAAATAGAATTAACTCAGACGGAACAGTACAAATCGTTGACTCTACAATTGAGTATGACACTTTACCAAACGGTAAACTTAGACCAAAAGCTCTTCCTGGACAAGTAGCAAAAACTACAGTTACTGAACAAGACTACTTCCGTAGAAGAAACTTCAATGGAGTAAATAGTACAAACTATAACGATGGTGACAACTTATCTGGAAAGAAAATGTATAACTCACCTGAAGACGATTACTCATACGAAGATGGTAACTTTGTAGGAAGATATGATGTTTCTGAAGGTAGAACTTCATTAATCAACGATCGTTCAAGAGTTATCAAAGGAGGTTCTTGGAAAGATAGAGCATATTGGTTAGACCCCGCAACAAGAAGATTTATGGATCAATACGAAGGAAGTGACTTCGTAGGATTCAGAAATGCAATGACAAAGGTTGGGCAAACTAACAATAGAAAAAAACCTAGAGGTTAATAAATTTTTAAAAAAAGGTGGTCAAAAATGACCACCTTTTTTTATACGACAAATCCAATAAAATATTCTACGGGTTACAAAAGATAAATAAGCGTTAAAAAGCCGAAAAATTCAATAGTATTATTTATTTTTGCACAAATTTTAGTTATGAAAAAAATATTCCTTTTCATCGCACTTTTTGTAGTACCTATATTAGTTTACTTGTTTTTTGCATCAGGAGTAAATTCATTTGTAAAACTACCTACAATAACCCAACATATCCCTGAATTAACCTACGAAAAAACAAATTCAGAAAAACAAATTGAATTTAAAAACCACGTAACTTTGCTCACATTTATAAACGACATTACTCCACAAGTGAAACACAATTTAGTAAACTTGTGTCATAACGTATATGCAAAAAACAAAAAATATCAAGACTTACAAGTAGTGGTAATAGCTCCATTAGCTATTGAAAATAAAGTTGATGTTTTTGAAAAGGAACTAGCTAGAGGTTCTGATTTATCTACTTGGCATTTTGTTTACAAATCCCCTGAAGAAATCGAGATTTTTTATAAACAGCTCAACTTAAAAAACAACTTATTAGATTTAAACTCTCCATTCGTTTTCATCGTTGATAAACAACTCGCTCTTAGAGGTAGAAAAGGCAACAACCCAGAAGGTATAGAAGAATACAAAGAAGGTTATTTTATGAAAGAACTCACCGATTTGAACAATGAAATGGATGATGACGTAAAAGTAGTATTGGCTGAGTACCACCTTGCAACTAAAAAAAATTATAGAATAGAAAACAATAAATAACTATGAAAAATTATTCTTATATCGGAATATCTTTTATCATACTATTGTTTACGATATATGTAATCAATAGCTGTGACAGAACAAGAGGTAAAAATGATTTGGTAAAATTATCTGAAGCTCCAAAATTTGAATTTACCAACCAATTTGGCAATACTATTTCAAATGATAACTACAAAGGGAAAGTGTATGTATTGGAATTTTTCTTTTCAAAATGCCCTACAATCTGTGTTCAAATGAACCAAAATATGGTAAAACTACAAGATACTTTTGCAATGAATGCCAACTTTGGAATTGTATCTATTACTATAGACCCTGAAAATGACACTCCTGAAAAATTGAAAGAACACGCAGAGCTAATTGGAGTGAAAACAAAAAATTGGAATATGCTTACCGGAGATAAGAAAACAATTTATGAATTAGCTTCAAAATTCAATTTACTTGCGCAGGAAAATGCTGCATCTCCTGGTGGTTTTGAACATTCGGGACTTTTTGCTTTAGTCGATAAAAATGGAAATATTCGTTGCAGAAAAGATGAGCACGGAAATCCAATTATGTATTACGACGGAACAAGTGATAAAGAAATAGAATTTTTAAAAGAAGACATTAAACTATTATTGAAAGAATAAATAATATGAACTTAGAAAAAAGATATAATTTTTGGATTAAAGTACTATCCGTTACAATCCCGTTAGTTGTAGCATTATTATTTGGTGTAAACTTGAAAAAAATGGGATACGATGTAGAACCTTTATCGTTCTTACCTCCTATCTACGCAACTATCAATGGAATTACAGCCGTATTACTATTCTTTGCATATAGAGCTATAAAAAAAGGAAATCAGTCCCTTCACGAATTGCTTGTTAAATTATCTCTTGTATGTTCTGTTTTGTTCTTAGGAATGTATGTAGCTTATCACATGACTTCTGAATCTACAAAATTTGGTGGTGAAGGTTTAATTGCATATGTTTATTACTTTATATTAATAACTCATATTATACTATCAGTAGTTATTATTCCATTTGTATTAATTACTTATACAAGAGGAATCTTAGGAAAGTATCAAGAACATAAAAAAATTGCACGTATTGCATTCCCTCTTTGGATGTA
This sequence comes from Flavobacterium sp., assembly GCA_041785575.1. GTDB lineage: Bacteria > Bacteroidota > Bacteroidia > Flavobacteriales > Flavobacteriaceae > Flavobacterium. The sequence goes on along the minus strand of JBHBEQ010000009.1, from coordinate 9,354 downwards.
TGTAGCAATTACGGGAGTTATTGTTTACTTGATGATATCACCTTATTACAACCATTAACCTAATAAATATGGCTAATTCAAAAAAAATAGCACTATCCCTCTTTTTAATTGGCTATACCACCATAGCACAAGCACAATGTGCAATGTGTAGAGCTTCACTAGAAACAGAAGATGGCGGTAACAAAGCAGAGGGCATCAATAATGGTATTGTGTATTTAATGGTTTTTCCTTACATCTTATTTATTGTAATAGCATTTGCAATTTATCGAGTAATGAAAAAAAAATAATATCAAATCAAAAAACTAAATTGTTTTGTAAATATGTAACAAAACAATATATTCATGTACCAATAAAAAAAATAAATAGATGAAAAAAATACTATTGTTAGGTAGTGCCATATTACTTAGTCATCATATACAAGCTCAATCTAAAGAATGGTCGCTTAATGAATGTATCTCGTATGCACAAGAGCACAATGTATCCATTCAAAAAGCCATTTTAAACGAAAATTTAACGGAAATTGACCAAAAAGAAGCCTTCAGTAGTTTTTTACCTAGTGCCAACTTTTCTGGTTCTCACTCTTGGACTATTGGTCTGAATCAAAATATTACTACAGGTCTTTTAGAAAATCAAACTACACAATTTACTTCTACAGGTTTAGATGTAAGTATGGATATTTATCGAGGTGGTCAAAATCACTCGAAAAAACGAAGAGCAGATTTGGCTGTTTTAGCAGCGAGATATCAATCTGAAAAAATCAAAGATGATGTTTCACTGAATGTAATTAATGCATATCTTCAAATTCTCTTTAATAAAGAACAACTAAAAGTACATAAAGCACAACTCTATTTCGATGAAAATCAATCACAAAGAGTTCAATCACTTGTAGAAGCTGGTGCAGTTCCAGCAGGAGATTTATTGGATAGTAAAGCGACTGTTGCACGTTCAAAACAAAATGTTGTGCTCACAGAAAATGCCCTAAATTTGGCAAAATTGTCTATGGTGCAACTGCTTCAATTAAAGAATTATGAAAATTTCGAAATAAAAGATGAGGAAATGGAAATTCTCCATTCTCAAGCATTACTCGAATCTCCTGAAGAAATCATAAACAATGCGAAAAAAGTAGTAAGAGATTTAAAAATTACCGAACTACGCACAGAAATGGCAAAAGAGGATATAAAAATTGCAAAAAGTGCCTACTTACCTACCCTAAGAGGTTTTTACAACTTTGCGAGTAGAATTGCCTATGCAGATGTCATCAAAGGTTATGAAATAAACACTTCTACCCCTCAAACTATTGGATATGTACAAGATACGTATCAATCCGTTTTAGCTCCTTCTACAACGCCAGTTTTTGGTCCTCCACCTTCTTTTTTAGAACAATTAGACAATAATAAAGGACACAACTTTGGTTTAATATTATCTATTCCTATTTTCAACGGATACTCTGTAAGAAACAATATTAAACGTGCAGAAAACAACTATACTCAGGCTAAATTAGATTTAGAACAATCTACTTTAGAATTAGAGCAAAAAGTTTATACGGCTTATGTTGATACCAAAGGTGCATACGAAACCTACCTTGCTGCAGAAAAAGTTTTAGAATCAAGAAAATTATCATATCAATATGCTAAAGACAGATACGACGTTGGATTGATTAACATTTTTGATCTCAATCAATCGCAAAACCTACTTCAATCTGCACAATCTGAAGCATTAAGAACAAAATATGATTTTATTTTTAAAACAAAAATATTAGAATACTATTTCGGAATCCCTATTTTACACTAAAATGACAAAGAAAAAAATCACCCTTATAGCAATTTTTACCATTTCTTTAGTGGCTATAGCAACTTATTGGATGAAAAAAAATGAGGTGAAGACTTTAGAAGTTGAAACATCTAAAATAGACCTTCACACCATTGAAGAAAAAGTGTCTGCTACTGGAAAAATACAACCTGAATTAGAAGTAAAAATCTCATCAGAAGTATCTGGTGAAATTATTGGATTATATGTTACTGAAGGACAATATGTAAACAAAGGAGATTTACTTGTAAAAATCAACCCTGATTTATACCAATCGAGCATTAATCGCTCAGTAGCAGGATTATCAACTTCAAAAGCCAATCTACAACAAGCGGAGGCTCAATTAAAAGAAGCGAAGTTACAATATGAGCGAAACAAAACACTATTAGACAAAGGGGTAATATCTAAAGCTGAATGGGATAAAATTGCTGCCAGCTACGAAGTTGCTATGGCATCTCGTAACTCTGCAATTCACAACGTTCAAGCAGCTCAAGCTACTGTTACAGAAGCAAAAGATAATATGAATAGAACCACAATATACGCACCAATGAGTGGAACTATTTCTCGTCTAAACGTAGAAACAGGAGAAAGAGTGTTAGGAACACAACAAATGACTGGTACGGAATTGATGCGAATTGCAAACCTTGAAAACATGGAAGTCGAGGTAGAAGTAAATGAAAACGACATCATCAAAATAAAAATTGGGAATCAAGCTATTATAGAAGTAGATGCCTATCCTAAAAAAGAATTTAAAGGAATCGTTACATCTATTTCTAACTCAGCTCAAGCCGATTTAAGCTCGGATCAAGTAACGAATTTCAAAGTAAAAGTCAAAATCTTCAAAGATTCATACTCTGATATTTTAGATAATTCAACAAATAATATTTCTCCTTTCAGACCAGGAATGACTGCTACGGTAGACATCATTTCTCAACAGAAAGAAAAAATTATTGCTGTACCTATTAGTGCTATATTATTAAAAAACAGATGCAGATGCTTCAAAAAATGCAATTTCTACAGCAAACAATAGCAACCAAAAGAAGAAAGAAGCTGTATTTGTAAAAAATGGAGATGAAGTTGCATTAAGATTTGTAAAAACAGGTATACAAGACAATCAATACATCGAAATCACAAATGGATTAAAGAAAGGTGATGAAATAATTACTGGTCCATACGAACTAATCAGCAAAGATTTAAAAGTAGGAGATAAAGTGATTCAAAAAAAGAAGTAATATGAGCTACATTTTACATATAGAAACATCTACTAAAAAGTGCTCTGTTGCACTTGCAAAAGACGGAAAACTTTTACATTCTGTACATATTTCAGACGGTAGCTTTAATCACGCAGAAAAGCTACATCTATTTATTGAAGAAGTTTTAGAAAAGTCAGAAATCAAGCTAAAAGATATTGCAGCTATTGCTATTAGCAAAGGACCAGGTTCGTATACAGGATTGCGAATTGGTGTTTCTACAGCAAAAGGGCTATGTTATGCTTTAGAAATTCCCCTCTTATCCGTTTCTACTTTAGAAACTTTAGCAAGACAATTAAATGTAGGCGATAATGAATGGATTGCTCCTATGATAGATGCAAGAAGAATGGAAGTATTCACACAGCTATTTGACAAAGATTTCAACGCGAAAAATGCACCTAATGCTTTAATAGTAGATTCTACTGCATTCGATGCATACAACAATACCATTCATATATTAGGAGATGGAGCAGAAAAATGTATGGAAATTTTACAAGACAAACGCTTTATATTCCACATAGAAAACAAATATCCTTCCGCCGAACAAATGATTGAAATTGCTCATGAAAAGTTTCTTCGTAAAGACTTTGAAGATGTAGCTTATTTCGAACCTTACTATTTAAAAGATTTTATGCTGAATAAATAATAAAAAGGCTATCTGAATTTTTTCAGATAGCCTTTTTTACACTTCTTTATCTATAATAATCTTCGAGTATATTATAAATTTTGAAAAAAGTCATTTCCTTTATCATCAGTAATGATGAATGCAGGGAAATCTTTTACAATAATTTTGCGAACAGCTTCCATTCCTAATTCAGGAAAATCAACTACCTCTACACTCAATATATTTTCTTTTGCTAAAATAGCTGCAGGACCACCAATAGAACCTAAATAGAAACCACCATGCTTCGCACAAGCATCTGTTACTTGCTGTGAGCGATTTCCTTTAGCTAACATAATCATAGAACCTCCAGCCGCTTGGAATTGGTCAACATAGCTATCCATACGTCCTGCTGTAGTAGGTCCAAATGATCCTGAAGGCATTCCTTCTGGAGTTTTTGCCGGACCTGCGTAATATACTGGGTGATTTTTAAAATATTCTGGCATTGGTAAACCATTATCAAGCATTTCTTTGATTTTTGCATGCGCAATATCTCGAGCAACTATCACTGTTCCATTAAGCATCAAACGCGTTTTGATTGGATGCTTTGTAAGTTCAGCTAATATGTTTTCCATTGGTTGATCTAAATCAATACTAACTGGTTTTTCAAGATGAGGAGCAGTTTCAGGTAATAATCTTGCAGGATTTGTTTCTAATTGTTCAACAAAAATACCTTCTTCAGTAATCTTTGCTTTAATATTTCTATCTGCAGAACAAGAAACACCTAAACCTACAGGACAAGAAGCTGCGTGACGAGGAAGACGAATTACACGTACATCGTGAACTAAATATTTACCACCGAACTGTGCTCCTACTCCAGATTCTTGACAAATCTGTTGTACTCTTTTTTCCCATTCTAAATCACGAAAAGCTTGCCCACCCATATTTCCAGATGTCGGCAAATGGTCGTAATATCCCGCAGAAGCCTTTTTAACCACTGCTAAATTCGCCTCTGCAGAAGTTCCTCCAATTACTAATGCTAAATGATATGGAGGACATGCAGCTGTACCCAAATCCATTATTTTAGCTTTAATAAAAGCTTCTAAAGATTTTTCATTCAACAAAGATTTTGTCTGTTGATATAAAAAAGTTTTGTTTGCAGAACCACCACCTTTTGCTAAAAATAAAAATTCGTACTTTTTACCTTGAGTTGCATAAATATCAATTTGTGCAGGTAAATTAGAACCTGAATTTTTTTCTTCAAACATTGAAATTGGAACAATTTGAGAATATCGTAAATTCTTATTGATATAAGTATTAAAAATACCTTTAGAAAGAGCTTCTGAATCATTTGCTCCTGTATATACATTCTCACCTTTTTTTGCCATAACTATGGCTGTTCCTGTATCTTGACAAGAAGGTAATTCTCCATCAACTGCTACAACTGCGTTTTGAAGTAAATTATATGCTACAAAACGATCGTTATCAGTTGCTTCTGGATCATCAATAATCTGACGTAATTTTTCTAAGTGTGAAGATCTCAACATAAAGGAAACATCAGTCATTGCAGTTTCTGCAAGTAATTCTAATCCTTTAGGATCTACTACTAAAATTTCACGATCTCCCAATTTTTCAACCTTCACATAGTCTGAAGTTATTTTGCGATATTGCGTATCATCTTTTAGAATTGGATACGCATCTTGGTATATAAAGTCCATTTATAAAACGTTTATTTTCTATTCAAATTTACTTTTTTTTACATTTAGAATGCATCTAAATATTCACTAAATACAATTTATTCTAATACTAAAAAAAAAACGGCTTTGATTGCTCAAAACCGTTTCTTCATTTATAAAATTATTAGAATGACCATCTTGCGATTGAATTCTTAAACACTTCAAAAATATAATCTCCCTCGATTAGTATTAACGCAGTCAAGTATAAAGCTAGAAAAACTAGCGGCCCTACGATAGACCATCTAAAAGATGATTTTTCTCCTTCTAAGTGCATAAATGACCACATAATATAATAAGCTTTTACAATTGTCAGTAGGATAAAAATCCAATTCAATAAGCTAAGACTAATTACGTGGGTATGGAAAAGGAAATCTGGTTTGATAATACCTAGAATAACTTCAACTGCTGTAACAACAGACAATATTACGAATACTGTCCATATTTTTTTTGTATTTGATTGATGTCCGTGTGCTCCCATTTTTCAAATCTTTATTATTAATATTATACTAAATAGAAGAATGTAAATACAAACACCCATACTAAGTCTACAAAGTGCCAGTACAATCCTACTTTTTCTACCATTTCATAAGATTTTCTCTTCTCGTAAGTTCCTAACAACACATTGAAGAAAATAATGATGTTAAGAATAACTCCTGTAAACACGTGGAATCCGTGGAATCCAGTAATAAAGAAGAAATAATCTGCAAATGATGTATGCCCATATTCATTGTGTTTTAAGTTTGCACCTTCCACAACCAATTTAAAATCTTTAATACGTGCCAAAGATTGCTCTCTTGTAAGAGTAATTTTCTCGTGTCTATTTTCAAGATTTGTAAATTGTGTACGGATACGAATATTTTCGTTTTTCTCTAATCCTTTAATTACTTGTTCTAATGAAACAGAAGTTTGTCCTTGATTTCCTAAATACCAAACAGCTTTACTGCGATCTAAATCAACTTCTTCTCTTGGAACAGATGTATCTGCAAAATCTGCCAACGCTACTTGTTTTCCTGTTTCGTCAACAAAATGCAAAGTTTGTCCTCCTTTTGTTTCTACAGCTCCGTAAGTTCCTTTGATGAAGTTTTTCCATTCCCAAGCTTGAGATCCTAAGAATACGAAACCTCCAACAATTGTAAGTAACATATACATTGCCACCTTGTTTTTCTTCATTTGATGACCAGCATCTACTGCCAATACCATTGTTACTGAAGAAAAGATAAGGATAAATGTCATCAATGCTACATAGTACATTGGTGCATCTACTCCGTGTAAGAAAGGAAAGTGGTTAAATACCTGATCAGCAATTGGCCAAGAATCAAAATTTTTAAATCTTGTAAAACCATAAGCTACAAGGAATCCACAAAAAGTTAATGAATCAGATAAGATGAAATACCACATCATTATCTTTCCATAGCTAGCCCCTAGAGGTTCATTTCCACCCCCCCAGACCTTTTGTTTAGTCGCTGTTGCAGTAACTGTCGCTCCCATAATTTCTTTAATTGTTAAAAAGTTCCCAAAGTTACACTTTTTTTGTTTTTCAAAAAAGTAATTTTATTATTTATAAAAGGTAAAAAATAAAAACAAATAAATCCAAAGTACGTCTAAAAAGTGCCAGTACATCAAACCTAACTCAATACCAACACTTTGAGATGAATTATACTTTTGTTTGTAATGATTATAAATTATCACAAACAACGATATTATTCCTCCTGCAAGGTGAGCAATGTGTGCCAAAACTATCACATAAAGGAAAGATGTGGTTATATTACTCTCACTTCCAGTAAAAAAATACCCTTGTTCTACAAACTGTCCAAAACCTACTGTTTGAAAATACACGAACAAGAATCCTAATACCAATGTTGTCCAAAGCAACATCGTAGTTTTTGCTCTTTCGTCTTTCTTTATGGCATTTTTTGCCAAATGAAACGTCACACTACTCAGCACTATAGTAATTGTACTCCATAAAAAAGCTGATGGCATTTGGTAATCTTCCAACCAATCTGGTCGTGATTTACTTACAACATACGCACTTGTTAATGCTGCAAATACCATCACAATACTCCCCATTGCTAAGATGAGCATTGTTCGAGAAGCCTTGTCTTTTCTAATTCTCTCTGCTGACAATTCTTTATGATTCATTATCTCAAAAATTTATCTATTATATATATAATCTGTATTAAAGATATATAGCTAACACTTACTAACATCAATGATCGCGCTGCTTTATCTGTTCTAGTTTTATACAATTGAATTGCAGCCCAAATCATCCATAAACCACATAATAATACCAATCCAGCAGAAATAGGTGTTAGTTTCAATTGTCCTGTAAATCCGAAAACTGGTATAATCGACACTAATGTTAGCCAAATTGTATATAATATAATTTGTAATGCCGTACGCGTATCTCTTTGTTTAGATGGCAACATATAGAATCCTCCTTGCTTATAATCTTCATACAAAAACCATCCTATAGCCCAAAAATGAGGAAATTGCCAAAAGAATTGGATTAAAAAAAGTGTACCTGCCTCTATTCCAAAATCATTTGTATATGCTACCCACCCCAACATAAAAGGGATTGCTCCAGGAAATGCACCTACAAATACAGAAAATGGCGTTAAAGGTTTTAATGGAGTATATACACTTGTGTATAAGAAAATAGAAATTGCTCCAAAAATAGCAGTTTTAGGACTCACAAAATACAAAATAACAACTCCTAAAACAGTAAGTGTTACTGCTAAAATAAACGCATTTTGCACAGATACCCTCCCTGAAGGTATAGGTCTATTTTGCGTGCGCTTCATTTTTGCGTCTAAGTCTTTTTCAATAATTTGATTGAATGCGTTAGATGCACCTACCATACAATATCCTCCGATAGCTAACATCAATAAAACATCCCACTGTATGGCATTCCAATTCGGCACTGCCAATACATACCCTGCTAAGGTAGAAAATACCACACTAATGGCTAAACCAGTTTTGGTCAACCCTTTAAAATCCGAAAATAAGTTTTGTTTTACAGTTAGTTCTTTTTCCAAAATATAGCGATTGGGATATTCGCGTGCAAATATAGGGTAAATAATACGTTATGAAAAATTATTTTGCCACGAAATTCCTAATGCACAATTTATTGTTTCTTTATTAATCCTTAACAGTACTTCAGAATTCTTTTATGCAATGGGATTTGTATTTAATGAATTAAAAATTGAGTTTTTTTTTATTCTAATCATTCAAATAAAAAAGCTGCTCAAAAATTGAACAGCCCTTTTGTGAATATGAAAAAAGTATCTTATTTTTTCACAAATTTCAAAGTTGTATTTTCTCCAGATTGCGTTGAAACTCTCAACAAATATACACCTTGAGATAAATGATCTACTTGGATTTGTTTTGTGTTTTGCGATTCCATAATAAATCTTCCATTGATATCGTACACTGTAAGTGTTTTAATATCAGTTACTCCTTCTACATTCAATGTTGATTGCACTGGATTTGGATACAAATTCACCTCTAAATTATCAAAAATAGTAGCACTTGCACTTTCCTCCCATTTTACGTTATCAAGTACCATTGCTTTGTGTGGTTGTGTACCAAAGTCGAAACGCATTGCTACGTATTTGTGTCCTGCTGGGAAAGTAATTGCTGGTGTTGTAAATGTTCCAATTGCATTTACAGCAAATTCGTGTCCTGTTGATACGAACGTTGAAAAATCAGCTTGGTCAGACATAGTACCAACTATAATCTTTTCATTTCCTGTGATTCCCATTGGACTTCCTGAAAGTGCTAATTCTATATCGAAAGACAATCTATGTGTTCCGTTTGTTGTTGACACTTCTGGCATAGCCATAATAATATCATCAGTTGTAGTTGCTCCTTTGTATATTTGCAATACATTATCTGGCAATGCAATGTTTCCTGAACCTCCTGCAGCATTGGTAACAGATACTGTAGGATATGTAGTATAGTT
>JBHBEQ010000008.1:0-3088 GCA_041785575.1 Flavobacterium sp. | reverse complement strand
TTCAAACCATCTTCTTTTTGAACGATTTCTGATAAAATTTCCTTAACTTGCTCCTGTGTAAAGTGCATACTCTTGATTTTTTGTCGATACTAAATCAAAGATAACTATTTTGCACTTTACACACTTTTTGGGAAAGTATCTTTAATTAATTCCCAAATACATTTGATATACAAACAACTAACGTAAGAGAATAAGTTCTACGGTATCGATGGATAGTTATTTTACGTATAAACATCTGTCTTTACGGTGTTTTTTTTTAGGGCTTTTTTAAGGCATAATAAAAAAAATCAATGGTAGTAAGAGGGTTATATAACGAGTAATTATTTCTATTTTCAGCGGTAGTAAAATGGTAGTAAATGGTAGTTGCTGGATGTTTTGTTTTACTCTGTATTTTGGGACTTTTTTGCTTTCAATCCCTTTATTTATCGGCTTTTTCCGGCTTTTATCTTATTGTTATTTTAGATATTTTGTTTTAATACCCATCTAAATATCATTAAGTGTAACATAATTTACACTGGTAAATAAAAAAGCTATCTAAAAATAGACAGCCTTTTATGAAATTAATACTATAAATTATAATTCATTTAATTCTAATACTTGAGCGGTTTGTATTCTAACCTCTTTCAACAACTCTGGATTATCATTCAATTTTTCACCAAATGAAGGAATCATTTCTTTTAGTTTTGATTTCCATTCTGTAGATGAATAAGAATCTGCAAAACATTTATTCAATAAGTTAAGCATAATACTAACTGTTGTTGAAGCTCCTGGTGAAGCTCCTAATAAAACTGCAAAAGATCCATCTGCAGAACTCACTACCTCAGTCCCAAAAGCGATTTCAGCTTCTCCATTAGCATTCTTCTTTATTGTTTGCACGCGTTGACCTGCATTTTGCAATTTCCAATCTTGCGCTTTTACGTTTCTGAAATATTCTTTTAGTGATTTTACTCTATTTTCTTGAGATTGTAACACTTCTTTTATTAAGTATTGCGTTAAATCTAAATTCTTTAATCCTGCTGCAAGCATTATACCTACATTAGAAAAAGTTACAGATTTAAACAAATCTAAATCGGAGCCATGTTTCAAAAATTTAGTCGAAAAACCTGCATAAGGCCCGAAAAGCAACGATTTTTTACCATCGATATATCTCGTATCTAAATGAGGGACAGACATTGGTGGCGCTCCAACCGATGCTCTACCATATACTTTTGCATTGTGTTGATTTACCAATTCTTCATTTTGACAAATAAGCCATTGTCCTCCCACAGGGAAACCACCATAGTATTTTCCTTCTGGGATTTGTGATTTTTTCAACAACAACACAGAAGCACCTCCTGCTCCAACGAAGATAAATTTTGCAATTACTACACGTTTAAGCCCTTTGGCATCTTTTGTAAAAACCTTCCATCTACCGTCTGATTGTTTTTTCACATCGTAAACTTCAGTACCAAAAGTTGTTCGAACTTCAGGCTGATGAGAAAGGTGAGCAATCATTGAGCGAGTTAATTCTCCAAAATTAACATCCGTTCCTATTGGCATATTGGTTGCGGCAACCTTTTCATCTTTGCTACGACCTTTCATAATCAAAGGAGCCCATTTTTCTATTTGTTCGGCGCTTTCGGTATATTCCATTCCTTGGAAAAGTGGAATATTTTTTAAAGCGTCATACCTTTTTCTTAAGTAATTCACTCCAGATTCACCCCAAACGAAACTCATATGAGGAACTGTATTGATAAAAGATTTTGGATTTTTTACTATTTCTTTTTTTACCAAATAAGACCAAAATTGACGTGATACGTCAAATTGTTCGCAAATATTAATTGCTTTAGACACATCTACACCATTTTTTGTCTCTGGAGTATAATTCAATTCACAAAATGCGGAATGCCCTGTTCCGGCATTGTTCCACGCATCGGAACTTTCTTGAGCTGACTTGTCTAACTTTTCAAAAATTTCAATTTTACAATTAGAGTTGAGTTCTTTCAAAAGCACACCCAAAGTTGCGCTCATTATTCCAGCTCCGACCAATACTACATCGACTTCTTTTGTCTGATTTGCTGACATGATTAATACATTTAATCTGTTTATATTAATTTTTGATTTAGATAATCTTGCAACAAAATAGTTGCTGCAATTTCATCTATTAATGCTTTGTTTTGTCTTTGTTTTTTTCGAACCCCACTATCAATCATACTTTGGAAAGCTAACTTTGATGTAAATCTTTCGTCTATTCTCACCACCTCAATTTCTGGATATAATTTTTGAAATTTCTTTACAAAAATTTCGATAGCAGATGCAACTTCAGAGGGTTCATTATTTAATCTTTTGGGTTCTCCTACTACTATTTTCATTACTTTTTCTCTTTGAAAATATTCTTTGAGAAAACTAAACAACTCAGATGTAGGTACAGTTGTCAATCCTGAAGCAATAATTTGCAACTCATCTGTAACAGCAATTCCAGTTCGTTTAGTGCCGTAATCAATAGCTAATATTCGTGCTAAATTAATATTCAAATGTTCCGTATTCTGAAGTTATTGTCAATTTTTTAGTATCACAAGCCTCTACTCTACCTACAATTTGTGCATCTACATTAAAAGATTTAGAAATTGTGATAATGTCTTCTGCAATACTTGGGTCTACATAAAGTTCCATTCTGTGTCCACAATTGAAAACCTGATACATTTCTCTCCAATCTGTTTTTGACTGTTCTTGAATCAATTGAAATAGAGGTGGCACTGGAAACAAATTATCTTTTACAATATGCAACTTGTCTACAAAATGTAAGATTTTTGTTTGAGCTCCTCCACTACAATGCACCATTCCGTGAACTTTAGTAGCGTTATATTTTTCCAATATTTTTTTTATAATTGGCGCATACGTTCTTGTAGGAGAAAGTACCAATTTACCAGCATCTATAGGTGCACCTTTCACTTCATCTGTCAATTTCTTTGCACCTGAATAAATCAATTCTTTCGGCACAGATGGGTCAAAACTTTCTGGATAGTTTTCTGCTAAATAATGAGCGAATACATCGTGACGTGCTGATGTAAGACCATTACTTCCCATTCCTCCATTATACTCTTTTTCG
>JBHBEQ010000007.1:0-2609 GCA_041785575.1 Flavobacterium sp. | reverse complement strand
CGAAGATTCTGACGTTGTAATTTCTATGCTACCTGCTCATTTACACATAGACATTGCCAAAGATTGTGTGTTTTATGGAAAACATTTGGTTACAGCAATAATTCTAGGGGCCTTTGTAGCACACGCTTTGAAACAAGTTTTGACAGCAGACCAATTAGTAAGCTTTGAAAGTGGTGTAAAATACCAAATGTACCACGCTTTATTCCTTTTATTTGTCTCACAAACACAATTTGTGAGTGAAAAAATGAAAAACGCGATTACGTGGATTACGGTTTTAGGAGTTTTATTATTTTCTTTTTCTATTTATGCCCTATGTTTACAAGGGGTGATAGGAGTGAATTTGCGTTTTTTAGGTCCGGTGACTCCAATTGGAGGGGTGTTGTTGATTGCAAGTTGGCTAATGTTGTTTTTCGGAGTAACGTCGCAAAAAAGAATGCATTAATATTAACTGAATGTTAATTTTTTGCTAAATTTGTCAAAGAATAATACAAATAAAAGATATGAAACAGCTAAGTGCAAATGCTTTAGAAAAATATGGGATTAAAGATGTAAAAGAGATTGTCTATAATCCTACGTACGAACAACTTTTCGAGGCAGAAACGGATTCTAGTTTAGAGGGATTTGAAAAAGGACAAGTTTCAGAATTAGGAGCTGTAAACGTAATGACAGGAGTTTTTACGGGAAGATCACCAAAAGATAAATATATAGTAAAAGATGAAGTTACAGAAAATACTTTGTGGTGGACATCAGATAAAGCGGTTAATGACAATAAACCTATCTCACAAACTACATGGGAAGCGTTAAAACAAAATTCGGTAGATTGTCTTTCTGGTAAAAAACTATATGTAATCGATGCATTTTGTGGAGCAAACGAAGATACACGTCTTAAAGTGCGTTTCGTTATGGAAGTAGCATGGCAAGCTCACTTTGTGAAAAACATGTTTATCCGTCCTACAGATGCAGAATTAGAAAACTTTGGAGAGCCAGATTTTGTGGTGATCAATGCTTCAAAAGCAACATTTGCTGATTATAAAGCACACGGATTAAATTCTGAAGTATATATTGCATTTAATCTAACAGAAAAAGTTCAATTGATTGGAGGAACGTGGTATGGAGGAGAAATGAAGAAAGGACTTTTCTCAATGATGAACTACTACTTACCATTAAGAGGAATTGCTTCAATGCATTGTTCTGCAAACGTTGGTAAAGATGGTGATGTAGCTGTATTTTTCGGACTTTCAGGTACAGGAAAAACTACTTTGTCAACAGATCCAAATCGCCAATTAATTGGAGATGATGAGCACGGATGGGACAATGATGGAGTATTCAATTTCGAGGGTGGATGTTATGCAAAAACTATTGATTTGTGTAAAGAAAATGAGCCAGAAATCTATGGAGCAATCAAAAGAGATGCACTTTTAGAAAATGTAACTTTAGATGCGAATGGTAAAATTGATTTCACAGACGGTAGTGTAACACAAAACACACGTGTTTCATATCCAATTTACCACATTGAAAATATCGTTAAGCCTGTTTCAAAAGCAGGACACGCAAAGAAAGTAATCTTCTTAACTGCTGATGCATTTGGTGTAATGCCTCCTGTATCTAAGTTGACACCTGAGCAAACAAAATATTACTTCTTGTCTGGATTTACAGCTAAATTAGCAGGAACAGAAAGAGGTGTAACTGCTCCAGAGCCTACGTTTTCAGCTTGTTTTGGTAAAGCCTTTTTATCTTTACACCCTACTAAATATGGTGAGGAATTAGTAAAGAAAATGGAAGAGCACGGAACTACAGCATATATGGTAAATACAGGTTGGAACGGGACAGGGAAGCGTATTTCTATAAAAGATACACGTGCAATTATCGATAGAATCTTAGATGGATCAATCGAAAAAGCAGAAACAACTGTAGTACCAGTATTTAATCTTGAAGTACCTAAAGCTTTAGAGGGAGTAGATACCAATATTTTAGATCCAAGAAACACTTACTCTAATGTTTCTGATTGGGAAAGTAAAGCAACAGATCTAGCTTCTAAATTCATTGCAAACTTCCAGCAATATACTGATAATGCAGAAGGAAAAGCATTGGTAGATGCAGGACCTAAATTATAATTAAGAATTTACTATTTAGAAAAAGGCTCAAAAGGATAAACTTTTGAGCCTTTTCTTTTGTAATTTAAAAAAAATGTCTTACATTTGCACCACAATATCGCGGGATAGAGCAGTAGGTAGCTCGTCGGGCTCATAACCCGAAGGTCACAGGTTCGAGTCCTGTTCCCGCTACTAAAAAAAGGCTGTCTGAATAAGACAGCCTTTTTATTTTTGTTCTTCTATTGTATATAATCTAGTAAAAACTTCTAAACGTTAGAAATAGGTTATTTGTGATACTTCAGATTGATATATTAAGCAATTGCGAAAGAAAGTATCTAACAAACGAGAGTAAAGACTGTTTTCTAAATAAATTGCTTAAAAGACACTTTATTACACTTGTAAAAGAATTGAATTTTTCTTGATTCTTTTCAAATACAAAGTTGTTTATATGTTTTAAAAATAAGTGTTAGTCCACTTCGTATTCTAATTTTATTGTAATTCTAGCTTCTTTTTCTT
>JBHBEQ010000006.1:0-4940 GCA_041785575.1 Flavobacterium sp. | reverse complement strand
TTTTTTGGCTCATAATTGCTTTGCCATTTTGTGAGGTAATTTCATGAAAAATAATTTCAGAATCGGTAACCACAAAAACATCATCAAATAAATCAGTCTGAACAACAGACTGATACGTTTGCCAAATAACGGTTTTTCCTCCAAGGTCTTGCATTAGTTTGGCAGGAAAACGCGTAGAGGCATATCTAGCGGGGATAAGTGCAATAATTTTCATTTATTCTTCTATAAAATATTGGTCTTCAAAACCTATTAAATACAATTTTTCTTTAGCTCGAGTGATGGCTGTATACAACCATCTTATATCTTCTAAAGAAATTCCGTTGGGCATATATGGTTGTTCTACAAACACCGTATTCCACTGCCCTCCTTGCGATTTATGACAAGTAACAGCATAGGAAAATTTAATTTGCAAGGCATTAAAAAATTCGTTGTTTTTTACTTTTTGCAACTTGCGATATGCTGTAGGTTCGTTTTCGTAATCCAACAAAATTTCTTGGTATAACCTTTGGTTTTGTTCGTATGTTAAAGCAGCTGCTTCAGAGGTAAGCGTGTCTAACAAAACAATGGTATCAAAAGGTGGAAGTTCTGGGTAATCTACTAAGCGAACTTTTACCTGTGCAAAACGAAATCCGTAGAGTTCATTAAATTTATATATCTGTAAAACTTCCAAAACATCTCCATTAGCAATAAAATCTGCTTTAGGATTGTCTTTTAGCCAAAAATAATTGTTTTTTACTACCATCACAAGATCTCCAGCACTTATTTCAGACTCTTTATCGAGTATTCTTTGTCGGATGTTTTGGTTGTAAAGATTCGCCCTTTTGTTTGAACGAACAATAAAGATTGTTTCATCTACTCCATTTCTGCTATAAGCATCGTGAATAGCATCGAGAGATTCATAACTATCTTGCAAACGAATAATATCCTTAAATGATTTTAATTCAAATGTAAATACATCAAAAAAATGTGAAGATAATAAACTTCTAAGTTCTGTTGCATTGTATAAAATTCCCGAAGTTGTTGCTTGTCGCATTACCTCATCGAGTTCTAAATGCTGTACCTGCATTTGATAATGCAGAGAAAGGTGGTCTATATCCAATGCAGGACTGTGCAAACATTGTACAGGAGGAAGCTGTGCTGTATCTCCTACTATAATTAATTTACAACGATGTCCGGAATACACGTAATAGATGAGGTCATCCAATAGCGAACCGTGTGTTTGTGCAGAATATTCTGTAGATGTATCGGAAATCATCGAAGATTCATCTACAATGAAAATAGTGTTTTTAAACTTATTCGCCTGCATCGTAAAAACAGCACCAGTGGTCTTATCCTTCTTGGGAAAATAAATGCGTTTATGGATGGTATGTGCGGGCTGGTGCGAATAATTACTAATCACCTTTGCCGCTCTACCTGTTGGTGCAAGCATCACACATTTTTTACCTACTTGAGGAAGCTCATTTACCAAAGTTGACAACAAAGTTGTCTTTCCCGTACCTGCATATCCTTTGAGAACAAAAATTTCCTCAAAATTTTCATTCGTTGCAAAATCAGCTATTTTATCTAAAAAAATATCTTGTTTTAGAGTCGTTTCAAAAGGAAATTTATTTTTAAGGTTTCGATAAAAACTCGAAGCAACCATTGTGATGTTTTTTTTTTGCAAAGATACTATGTTTCGATTATATTGTAAATCTATGTATAAAATTGTAACTTTGCTTCGTTTTGAAAAAAAATACTATGGATTTTTCGCATCACAATCAGTTGGTTATTGAAGTTGGTTTAGAGCACTTTTGCTTTGCTGTTCACAATAAAACAGAAGACACCATCACGTGCTATGGAGCTAGTGAAATAGATTCCCTTAAACCTATCGAACCTCAAATCGACAGAATATTTCAACAATTTGATGCACTGCAAGCTAGCTATCCAGAGGTATTGGTTTTACACAACAATTCGTGGAACACAATTGTAGCTAAGGAATTATTTGACAAAAACGCTTTAGGTCATTATTTACAATACACAACCAAAATTTATCCAACGGATTATTTTGATTTCGACGAATTAGAAGTAATCGATGCTATGAATGTTTATGTTCCTTTTGTTATTTACAACAATTACTTTATTGATAAGTTTGGAACATTTTCTTACAAACACATCAGTACAAAAACTATTGAATACTCTCTAAAAAACGCTGATCAGACAGAAAAAATGTTTGTTTTTGTCAGAGAAAAAGAAATGGAAATGGTAGTTGCTCGCAAAGAACAACTTCTTTTTTACAATAGTTTTCAGCACACAACCAAAGAAGATTTTGTGTACTACATTTTATTTGTGATGGAACAATTAGAACAACATCCGAATACTATGGAAGTTATTTTATACGGAGATTTTAATGTTTTTTCTGAATATTATGAATTAGCGTATAAATACATCCGAAATGTAAAAATATTCGACCATTCAACAGAAGCGATGAAGAGAAATGTTTCTGTTGAAGATTTACAAAAACACTTTATTTGTTTCACTCCATGAGAATTATATCCGGAAAATACAAAGGACACCGTTTAGTAGCTCCAAAAAACCTACCGGTGCGCCCGACAACTGACTTGAGCAAAGAGTCGTTGTTTAACATCTTAAACAATCATTTCAATTTTCACGAAATCACCGTTTTAGACCTTTTTGCAGGAACTGGAAACATCAGCTACGAATTTGCTTCGAGAGGTACTGCTCCTATTACATCTGTTGATGCAGAATACAAATGTGTACAATACATTAAATCTGTAGCAGATAAATTGGATTTTGACATCGTTGCGATAAAATCTGATGTTTATAAGTTTTTAGACAAGGTAAAACAATCTTATGATGTGATTTTTGCCGACCCTCCTTATGATTTTTCTCAAGAGCAATTTGAAAAAATAGTTTCAACTATTTTCGATAGAGAACTAATCACAGAAGAAGGTATGGTAATCATTGAGCATTCTCCCCACACCAAACTAGAACACATGCCTTTTTTCTCTGCAAGTAGAAAATATGGTTCTTCTGTATTTTCTTTTTTTGAATATCCAGTAGAAAGTGAAGAGGAAGACGTAGAATAAACTATACAAAAACATTAAATAGATAAAAAAAGACGAACCCCCAAAAGGAGGTTCGTTTTTTGTTAAAGAAGATGTATAAGCCGAGTTCTGTAAAGACGAATCTTTTCTTATCATTTATCTACACATACTATTACTAATACGTTCTATCTGCCTACCCTCCAACTCGAACGAGCAATTCTAAAACGTTGGTATACATGGCATTTCACCGAATAGAGTTTACCTGATTTCACTACAGCATTACCTGTACATCCTTTCTGTTGCACTTGTCCTCGTTTCACAACGGACGGGCGTTACCCGCTATTCTGCTCTGCGGTGCTCGGACTTTCCTCTGACAAAGCCAGCGATAAGACCATCTTCTTTTAAAGTTGCAAATATACAACTATTACACGATGTATCACGCTATATTTCGTTTTACTTACCTATCGATTTACAACATAACTCGAACGCGTTCGCCATTTTGTGTAATAATATCCAAGCGTATACGAGAGTTATCGGAAGATGATATCAATTTGTTTGCTGTTTCAATATCTTTTATTTTCACTCCGTTAATCCCTAATACAATTGCATTTTTCAAATCATCTTCATACGCTTTAAAACGCTCATTTGATATAGATTGGATTTTTACTCCGTAGTCTATCCCAAAAGATTTTCGTTCATTATCTGTCAAATTTTCAAATTCAAATCCATTGTATTCAAAAGATTGAAATTCTTTTTTGGTTAAACGTACATTTGCAGTATACTTTTTGCCATCTCTCATAAACAAAACATTTACTACATCATTAGGACGTTTAGTTGCTATGCTTCCATTTAAATCTGCATAGTTTCTTATCACTCGTCCGTCAACTTCTACGATAACATCTCCTTTTTTAATACCTGATTTAGATGCTCCAGAATCTTTGGTTACTTCATTTACGTAAAATCCTGATGTCATATCCAACTTTTGTTGAGACGCGATTTGACTATTAAGTTCAAAGCCTTGTACTCCTAAAACTCCTTGCTGTACTTTACCAAATTTCATAATATCTTCCACAATTTTTCTAGCCATATTAGACGGCACTGCAAAAGAATACCCCACATACGAACCCGTAGTAGAAGAAATCATTGTGTTTATTCCAATAAGTTCACCACGTGTATTTACTAAAGCTCCTCCAGAATTTCCAGGATTAACTGCAGCATCTGTTTGGATAAACGACTGGATACCTGTATCAGACAAGTTTCTTGCTTTTGCAGATACAATTCCTGCGGTTACAGTTGAGGTAAGATTATAAGGATTTCCCACTGCCAAAACCCACTCACCTACGTTTATAGCATCTGAATCAGCAAATACTGCAAAAGGCAATTTCTCTTTAGAATCTATTTTAAGCAAAGCTATATCCATTTTTTCATCAGTTCCGATAAGTTTTGCTTTAAAACTTCTATTGTCGTTTAGCGTGATTTCCAACTCACTTGCTCCCGAAATTACGTGGTTATTGGTTACAATATAACCATCTTCGGAAATTATTACTCCCGAACCTGTACCTACTTGCGCTTTCGTTTGCCCTCCTTGATACCCATAATAATATTCCAATATAGGATTTCTTGGCGCTTGTCTATACGATACGTTTTTTACGTGAACCACAGCGTGAATTGCATTTTCTGCTGCTTTAGCAAAATCAGGAAGATCTTCCGACATCGACACCTTATGAATAGGTGCTGTTGTAGTAATTCCTTCCGAATTTGAAGAATTCAATAAAGATTTCTCAAAAAAATATTTATAAGCACCTAATGTTATCGCTCCACTTAACAAAGATACAGCGAATACCAATAAAATCTTTTTCATATTCTAAACAATGTATTATAATTTTAACACTAAGG
>JBHBEQ010000005.1:0-11879 GCA_041785575.1 Flavobacterium sp. | reverse complement strand
CAACATAAACAATACATCTCAAAAAAGTAATATATTTGCATTTCATAAGTTATTTAAATATTAAACACAGCTGCTTTTTTAGCTGTAAAATATTAAACAAGTTTATATGTCTATATTAACTACAAAATTCACAGGAGTATATGATACAGCTCCTTTTTCTCAAATAAAAAACGAAGATTTTGAACCGTCTATCGATTTTGCTATAAAAAAAGCAAAGGAAGAAATTGACCAAATCACAAACAATTCTGAAGCTCCTACTTTCGAAAACACTATTGAAGCCTTGGAGTATTCTGGACAACTTTTAAACCGTATTACAAGTATTTTTTTCAATCTAAATTCTGCTGAAACTAACGATGAGCTCCAACAAATTGCTCAGATAGTTTCTCCAAAAATAAGTGCTCACTCTAATGACATCGCTCTTAATGAGAAACTTTTTGAACGCATAAAAACTGTTTTTGATCAAAAAAATCAATGGAATTTAACTGCAGAACAAAACACTCTTTTAGATAACACGTATAAATTCTTCGTTCGCAATGGTGCTCTATTGCCAAACGAAAAAAAAGAACGCTTTCGTGAAATTACAAAAGAGATGACTTTATTGTCATTAAAGTTTGGTGAAAATGTTTTAAATGAAACCAATAATTATCAACTACACATCACTGATGAAAAAGATGTATTAGGCATTCCAAAAGATACTTTAGAAACTGCTAAACTTTTAGCAGAAAAAGAACATAAAGAAGGTTGGATATTCACTTTAGACTTCCCAAGTTATAACGCAGTTTTAACCTATGCAGAAAATAGAGAATTGAGAAAAGAAATGGCTATTGCATACGGTAAAAGAGGTTTTCAAAACAACGAATGTAACAACGAAAACACTATAATCAAACTTGTGCAATTACGACACGAAAAAGCACAACTTCTAGGATATAAAACTTTTGCTGATTTTATCCTTGAAGAACGTATGGCTGAAAGCTCTAGTCGTGTGGTAGATTTCCTTCAAGATTTATTATCTAAAGCCAAACCAGCTGCCGAAAGAGAATTAAACGAACTTACCATTTTCGCAAATAAAACAAACGGAATCTCAAAATTAGAAAAATGGGACGGTGCATTTTATTCAGAAAAATTAAAAAAACAAAAATTCAACATTGATGATGAAATACTAAAACCTTATTTTCAATTAGAAAATGTTTTAGAAGGAGCATTTACTGTTGCAAATAAACTATTTCATTTATCGTTTGAAGAAACCAACACAATAGACAAATACCATCCAGACGTAAAAACGTATGTTGTAAAAGACAAAAACAACGAGCTTAAAGCGGTTTTTTATGCTGATTTCTTTCCTAGAAAAGGTAAGAGAAATGGAGCTTGGATGACTTCTTTTAAACCTCAATACATACAAAACAACATCAACGAACGTCCACATATTTCTATTGTATGCAATTTTACTAAACCAACTTCTAACAAACCATCTTTATTAACATTTAATGAAGTTACCACTCTATTCCACGAGTTTGGTCACGCTCTTCACGGCATACTCGCCAATACTACTTATGCAAGTTTGTCGGGTACATCTGTATATTGGGATTTCGTGGAGCTTCCTTCTCAAATTTTAGAAAATTGGTGCTATGAAGAAGAATCTTTAAAACTATTTGCAAAACATTACCAAACAGGAGAAATCATACCAATGGAATTGGTTGAAAAAATAAAAGAGAGTGCAAATTTCTTACAAGGAATGGCAACTGTTCGTCAATTGAGTTTTGGACTACTCGATATGGGATGGCACAATACAAATCCTGAGAAAATTGACAACCTAAAACAATTTGAAAACGAACAAATCAAAGAAACAAAGTTATTCCCAGATGTAGAAGAAAACGCTATTAGTCCGGCATTTTCTCATATTTTTCAAGGAGGATATTCCGCAGGTTATTATTCTTACAAATGGGCAGAGGTTTTAGACGCAGATGCTTTCGCTTATTTCCAAGAAAAAGGCATTTTCAATCAAGAAATAGCCAAAAAATTTGAAGAATTTATTTTATCTAAAGGAGGTACTGAACACCCAATGCAATTGTATAAAAAATTCCGAGGAGCAGAACCTCAACCTAACGCATTGCTCAAAAGAGCAGGATTGATTTAAAATAAAAAAGATGATAAAAATAGGCTCAATAGAATTACCAGAACATCCACTATTACTTGCTCCAATGGAAGACGTAAGCGATCCTCCATTTCGTCGTTTGTGCAAACAACACGGAGCCGACTTAATGTATTCTGAATTCATTTCTTCGGAAGGTTTGATTAGAGATGCTATCAAAAGTAAGATGAAATTGGATATTTTCGACTACGAAAGACCGATTGGCATCCAAATCTTCGGAGGAGATGAAGAGGCCATGGCCATGTCTGCTAAAATTGTAGAAACGGTACAGCCTGATTTAGTAGATATTAATTTCGGATGCCCAGTAAAAAAAGTAGTTTGTAAAGGTGCTGGAGCTGGTGTACTTAAAGATATTGACTTGATGGTTCGCCTTACAAAAGCCGTTGTAAAAAGTACACACTTACCCGTAACTGTAAAAACACGATTAGGTTGGGATGAAACTTCTATCCATATAGACGAGGTAGCTGAGCGACTTCAAGATGTAGGTATTCAAGCACTCACAATTCATGCTCGTACGAGAGCTCAAATGTATAAAGGACATAGCGATTGGACTCATATAGAACGTGTAAAAAACAACCAACGCATTAAAATTCCCATTTTTGGTAATGGCGATATTGACTGCCCTCAAAAAGCATTGGAATACAAAGAAAAATTCGGATTAGATGGTATGATGATCGGAAGAGCTGCAATTGGTTACCCTTGGATTTTTGATGAAATAAAACACTATTTCAAAACGGGTACAATACTCGCTCCTCCAACAATGAAAGACCGATTAGAGGCTGCTAAAAATCACCTTATTTGGTCGATGGAATGGAAAGGCGAAAGAGTCGGAATTGTAGAAATGAGAAGACATTACACCAATTATTTCAAAGGTATTCCTGGTTTTAAACCTCATCGTCAAAAATTAGTCACAGAAGACAATCCTGAAATATTACTTCAACTTTTTGATGAGATTGCTACTGTTTATAACAATGAATAATCATTCTTTTTGATATTAAAAACACTTATACTTGACAGTATAAGTGCTTTTTCTTTATCTGAAGCTATTTTATTAATACTAGATAGAAACAAAAACAAAAACCCCTATTTTATAAACAGGGGTTTTCTTTTTGCTATAAACTTTTTTGACTAGTTTTCTAATGGTAAAAAATGATAATTTTTAGAATAGTATAGCATCTGTTCGGCAAAATTACGAGGATACACCACTGCTACATCTTTAATATTTCCTTTATCATCAACAACTGGATATAATATCGGATTTACAAATCCTCGATAAGGTGGTGTATTAAATTGTTTGTTTCTTTCCAACACTTCTTTGTGTAATTGTTGGTCGATTTTTACCCCATAGTTTTCCACTAATTTTTGAGCAGCTTCATAATCTCCCTCTGATTTTATTCTCTGTGTTTCTTTTAGAAGTTCACCAAACAATTGTCGTAATTTTTGGTAGTCATTGATTTTAAAATAGGTTTTTCCATCTTTTACAACCTTTTCAATTACATTATCTTTTTGTCCTTTCTCAAATACCCATAAAGAAATCCACTGACGATTGCGCATATGTGCTTCTTCAATGTTCTTTCCTAATTCTATTCTTGACAATTGTAACATCAATCCATTTCGAATAAAATCATTATAGGCTGTTTTTCCTAATTTTTCCCAATCATCAACCAATCCTAATTCTTGCAATTTTGTATCGTATAAGTAATAAAGTGCAAAAAGATCTGCGCGACCTTCTTCTATGGTTGAAGCATAACTCTTGAGTGTTTCCTTAGGTGTTTTAATTCCAGGATTTAACTGACCTGAAGCGTGTCCGATAACTTCGTGTAATGCAGTGTGCAACTTGTGTGCTAATTCACTATATCTCTTTGACAATAAAACGTCGTTTTCATCTAAAGTAAATTCTTTCAGTCTATCAGAATTTCCACTATTGTTTAATGCATCAATTATATTTCCAAGCGACACAGATTTAGAACCATATTCTGAACGAATCCAATCTGCATTGGGTAGATTTACTCCAATCGGAGTTGATGGAGAAGTATCCCCTGTTTCAGAAGCTACAACTACAGTTTTATACGAATTTACCACGACATTCTTCTTTTTGTGCTCTGTCATCAAAGGAGAATTATCTTCAAACCATTGTGCGTGATCTGCAAGAACCTTCATTTTTTGTGACATATCAAAATCTTTGATTTGCACCATACTTTCGTATGCGCCTTTTCTTCCAAGAGGGTCGTTATATACTTCTATAAAACCATTGATATAATCAATATTTCCTTCAGTTGCATTAACCCAAGCAATATTGTATTCATCCCACTTTTTCAAATCACCTGTTTTATAATACTCAATCAGTAATTTCAGCGATTTTGCTTGCTGAGGATTTTCTGCAACTTCTACAGCTTTTTCTAACCAATAAATAATTTTATCTATAGCTGCGCCATACATCCCTCCACTTTTCCATACTTTTTCTTCAAGTTTTCCGGATTCTGTACGTATAAGTTTAGAATTTAATCCGAATGACAACGGTCTTAAACTATCGTTATTTTTCATTCTAAGATAAAATTCTTCTGCTTGTCTTGTAGTGATGTTTTTGCTATAGTAGTTTACGGAAGAACCTTTTATTAGCTCTTGTACATCTTCTAAATTTACTCTCTTACTATCTACATCATTGAATAATACTTCCACAATACTACTATCAAGATTCGTATTGGTTTCTTTCAACAATTTTTCAAGATAATTTTGGCTAAAAGTTGGTTTAATTTTATCATTGGAATAGTGATGATGAATACCATTTGAAAACCATATTCTTTTTAGATAAATTTCAAACTTTTTCCACTCTTCAGTAGTTTTATCACCTTGATAATTAAGATATATTGACTCTAAAGCAGTTCTTATTTTTAAATTGTTTTTATAATTCTGATCCCAATAAATATCTCTTCCCGAATATCCTGCTTGAGATAGGTAATAAACTAATTTTTTCTCCTTTAAAGTAAGTTTTTTCCAATTAGGAATTTCATATTTCAAAATCTCAATATCTGCAAATTTTTCTCCTTCAAATTCAATTTTTTGCAAACTATCTAATGTTGCTTTTGAACGCTCTTCAGCTGAAATCCCATCCTTTTGCTTACAAGATAATGCAACAACTAAAGTAATAAGGCAAAATGTAATAAGTTGTTTTTTCATGAGAATGCTATTGTTTAGTATATCATTTTCATTAATGTTGAGGGAGTACATTCTTCAAAAACTCGCTCATCTGATCAAATAACTCTTTTGGAGAATCATAAAAAATATGAAAATTACAAATACCTGATAATACTGGATTTGTAGGAGCATCTTTGTGTTGCAAATAAACAATTGGTTTTCTTTTTGCTTTAGCGTATCCTGCTTCAATACACACAATTTCATCAATGTACGTTGCCTCAACAATCATAAAATTGCTATTATCTATTTCAATTAGAGCTTTCTGGAACACATCTGATTCTTGCTCATCTTCATAATGGTATTTATCTACAAAGATAAATTGTTCCACATTCGCTGCACTCAAAGCCATTCCCATAGCAATGAATTCCTTACTCAATTTTTTTCTACTATTATAGTCTACTGATATATATGCTTTCATTTAATTCCAAATATTCTGTAAATATACAAAAAATCACTTTTATCCTAATATATTTTATGTAATTGTCGTCTTACCTACACTACTCTTATTTATTTTCTTGTAAATAGCGTTCGGTTATAAAATCAATATCTTTTATTGATTTTCGCAACCAATCTATTTGTTTTTCTAACATTTGTTGCTCTGTAAGTTGCCAGTTCACATCGCTTTTTCTTAATCTAGTTGTAAGATCTTGTATAATGATAGCCGCTGATACTGAAATATTTAAACTTTCTGTAAAACCTACCATCGGTATTTTTATAAAGGCATCAGCTTGTTGCATTATATCTGGTGAAAGACCTAATTTTTCTGTACCGAAAAAAATTGCAGATTTTTTAGTTATATCAAAATCTGTAAGATAATTTGCATCTATATGAGGAGTTGTAGCAACGATTTGATAGCCTTTGCTTCTTAATGCATCCATACAATTCTTGTTACTATTATAACGATGTATGTCTACCCATTTCTCTGCTCCTAGTGCTATTTCTTTATCTATTTTCTTTCCAAATTTTTGTTCTATTACGTGTAAATCTTGAATACCAAAAACTTCACAGCTTCTCATTACCGCACTCGTATTGTGTAATTGATATACATCTTCAATAACTATTGTAAGATGTTTGGTACGGTTTTTCAACACTTTAAAAAATCCATTAAAACGATTTTCTGTAACAAATCCTTTGAGATATTCAAGGTAATTTAAATCTTGAAATAAATAAGAAATATTTTCATTATTCATAATTAATCATTTAAAAAAGAATCATATATAACTTGTTGGATGCGCTCTCTAACTTTGAATTTTGCCAACTTATTATCTTTACTACTCGGATACGTTCGATTAGATAAGAAAATGTAAACTAGATTATTTTTTGGATCTGCCCAAGCAAAAGTTCCTGTAAATCCTGTATGTCCGAAACTATCCATAGACAAACATCCACAAGTGGGAGTATTTCCTTTGAGTTGTGGTTTATCAAATCCAGCACCTCTTCTATTTCCTTTATCGCAAGAATAACAAGTGTTAAAATCCATCAATGTTTTAGCTGACAACAATGTAGATTCTCCACGTGAGGCATCTATAAAAAATTGCATCATTCGATAAACATCATTTGCCGTTCCGAAAAGTCCTGCGTGCCCTGCAACACCACCAAACATTGCCGCCCCCATATCGTGTACGTATCCTTGTACTATTGTATGTCGATAATAATCATCTATCTCTGTAGGAGCTATCTGTTGCTTTTCTATTCTTTTATACGGATTGAACATTAATTGTATTCCAAGTGGTTTGTAAAAAACGGAAGTAACCACTTCATCTACATTGTTCCCATAACATTTTTGAATAATTTCTTGAAGTAAAATAAAATTCAAGTCGGAATATTTATATTTTTTTTCTTCTAAACGTGTATGCTTTATACTTTCTAACATCTGTTTCGGATAATCTTTTCTCAAGAAAATACTATCTGAAACTTCAATTGGAAAATCTTCAGAATAATGTGTGCAGTATAGAGAGTCATCTAGTTTTCCATCTATCATTGTGTTTTTATAAAACGGAATCCAAGCTGGTAACCCCGATTCGTGCAACAACAATTCTTTAATAGTGATATTGGATAAATCTGTATTCAAAAATTCTGGTAACCATTCCCCTAAAGTTTGATGAAAATACAATTTACCATCTTCATACATTTTCATTACTACTGGTAATGTTGCAAGAATCTTGGTAAGAGATGCTAAATCATAATAGGTATTAGCTTCTACAGGATGGTTATTTGCATCGTATGTGTAGTTTCCGAATTGTTTGTTATAAATAATTTCCCAATCTTTCGCTACTAAAATTTGCATACCTGGAGTAATTTTTCTTGCAATAGCATCAATCGCAATAACATCTATTGTTTGAAGTTTCTCAAAGTCTATTGATGAATGTCTTAAAACACTTGTAGTTGAGTTACTTTTTTTTTAAATTCAACTTGATGATTAACCTTATAGCTTTCATTGATAGAAACAGGTAGTTTTCCTATTGCATCTTTTTCAGCAAACAAAATATTTTTCGCTGCTCTAAATGCAAATTTATTGTTTTGAAATGCTAATAATAATCCCGACAAAGGGTGTTTTTCATCATTTTTTTTCAAGGAATAGGCTCTACAAAATGCAACCAAAACAGATGGCTTTTTTTCCGAAATTTTTCTTATCAAGTCAAGTTCGTTTGCATTAAAATCGTGTTTTTCTCTAAATCCATCTTTTTTGTGATACCCAATAATAATTTTATCAAAACCATCTAATTGAGATAAATCGTCTAATTCCATGGTTTCAACGACAGTTACTTTCATTTGCTCTTGAAGTAATTTTACAAATTCAGAGCCGTCCTCATCTCCTATTTTTACGTATGCTATTTTATCTTGTTGGGAAAGAGGTAACACTCCTTTACTATTTTTCAGCAATGTCATTGCGTGTTCGTACAGTTGTTGATTTAGTACATCGTATTCTGGTAAATTGAGTTCTTCTACCAATTGATTCGTATCTATAGATGGTTTTTCGTTTAATCCTGAAAGATACTTGTAATACAAAATTTTCTTAACTGAATGTGACAAACGCTCCTCTGAAATACGTCCATCTTCATAAGCTTCTTTTATTTTCTCTATTGCTAATGGAACATTTTCTGGAAAAAGTAACACGTCGTTACCTGCCAAAAAAGCATCTAAATCTACAAGCCCTGGAGACTTGTAATTAGCTACCCCCTTCATATTTAAAGCATCGGTAAATACAAGTCCTTTAAATCCTAATTTATTCTTTAACAAATCTGTAATTGTTGCATACGAAAGTGAAGTAGGCAATGCTTTCTTTTTCTCTAATGCTGGAACTTCTAAATGTCCAACCATTATGCTTGCCAAACCGTTGTTTATAAGCTCTTGAAATGGATACAATTCTAAATTTTCAATACGTGTTTTTTCAAATGTCAATCGAGGAAGAGTGTGATGAGAATCGGTGGAAGTATCTCCGTGACCTGGAAAGTGCTTCGCAGTGGCCCACACACCTTGTGATTGCAATCCTTTCATATAAGCAACTCCTCTTGATGCTACTATTTCTTTGGTTTCTCCGTAAGAACGAACACCTATTACGGGATTTCCTGGATTTGTATTTACATCAACAACTGGGGCAAAAGTAAAATGAATTCCTATACGTTTAGATTGTTGTCCAACTTGTTTTCCCATTTCCTCTATCAATCCAAGGTCTTGAACTGCACCTAAAGTCATATTCCAAGGATATACATAAGTGGAATCTAAGCGCATACTCAATCCCCATTCACCGTCAATTCCAACAAACAATGGAACTTTAGATATTTCTTGCAATCTATTGGTAATTTTTGCTTGACGCATTGGTCCTCCTTGAAAAAATATCACTCCCCCGATGTGTTGCTCGTTTATGAGTTTTTCCAAATCTTCTACATGACTTTTATCTCTATTGGAATATGCAGCAACCATAAACAACTGCCCTATTCTCTCTTCGAGAGACATTGATTCATATGTAGAATTAACCCATTGTTCTATTTTATGTTCTTGATCTTGCGCTAAACCAAAAATTGGAAATAATAATATTAGTAAATAACTGATAGCTTTCATTTCAATTTATTTTCAACAAAGGTACGTTTTTTTTTAATGCTTTATAATGATATTTATGATGAATGAAATCCCCTATATACTCAACATAGAAATAGTTACTTTTAGTTTTAATCAACATAATTTGAGATAAAAATCTATATTCTTTACCAAAAAGGTTTAATAATGAAAGAGAAATCAACTCTTAACCTACATTAAGGCATAAAGGATATATTTTATGTAATTTTGACATAGAAATCAGTATATAAAGGTTTATATACAAAATTCAGAAACTATGAAAAAAACAGTTGTATTAAACGTTTCAAAAAGAAACACCGATGTTATGTCTTTTGTAGAAAAAAAGATAAAAAACTATCATTTTGAACAAGTTAGCGAGGTAGAAAATGCCATTGAAAAAATGCAAATGTTACCAGTAAAAATCGTTTTGATAGATACGGAATTTTCAATCGAAGATAAAGATAAAATAGAAAAATTAGGAAAACTATTCGTAGAAAATCTACAAGTAGGTAGAGTTGATTTTGCAAACAAAGAGTTATATCTTGAAACTTTTGAAAACTTAAAAAAAGTAATGGTTCGCAATACAATTCGAAATAATTATCAAATTGAAGACAATCCTAATTTAAACAATCCGTTTTTGAATATGCGTACTTGTGATTTGAAAAAATTTGAGAAAAACTAACAAAAATGTTTTTCAATAAAAGCTAATTACATTTTGGTAAAAAGAGAAAAAGCAATTGTATAAACAATTGCTTTTTCTTTTCCTTAATTATCTAATAGAGCTTTCGCTTGATCTATTGCGGCTTGTGTTATTTTATCTCCAGAAAGCATTTTTGCTATTTCCTCTAATCGCTTATCATCTGAAAGTTTTTCGATTTTAGATTCGGTTATTTCTAGATTCTGATTTTTAAATACTTTGTAATGTACATCTCCTTTTGAAGCAACTTGAGGTAAATGTGTGATAGAAAACAATTGCATATACTTGCTCATTTGTTTCATAATCACCCCCATTTTGTCAGCTATTTCACCAGAAACTCCTGTGTCTATTTCATCAAAAATAATAGTAGGAAGGTTTGAATATTGAGCTAAAACCGCCTTAATCGCAAGCATAATTCTAGACATTTCCCCACCTGATGCTGCTTTTTTCAGAGGTGTAAAATCCATCCCTTTATTGGCTGAAAAAAGAACTTCTAACGAATCCATTCCATTAGCATAGAACTGCGATTCTTTTTCTAATTTGAACTGAAATTGAGCATTTTCCATTCCCAACAAACGAATCCTCTGTAAAATTTCTTCAATTAATTGAGGTATTACTTTTTTTCTATTGAGATGAATTTCGTGCCCTATTTGTTTTATTTCTGCTTCTAAAAGCTCTATTGATTGTACAAGTTTTTCAATTTTAGCATCCAACCCTTCTGCAACGAACACTTTTTCATCGAGTTCGTTTTGTATTTTAAGAAGATCAGCAATTGAATCAACTTGATGTTTTTTCTGTAAATTATAGATGATTTGCAATTTTGTAGAAATTTCTTCTAAGGCTTTAGGGTCGTTGTATAAACTTTCAGATTCTTCTTCTATTTCTTGAGAAATATCTTTAAGTTCTATTTCTACACTTTGCAATCTATCAAACAGTTGTTGGTATTTTGCAGAATACACAGAAATTTTCTGCATATTGGTTCTTAAATTTTGAGTTAATGCCAATATACCATATTGTTCTGAAATTAGAATTTCATTTGCTCTACTCAAATGTTCTCTAACCAATTCTACATTGCTGAGCTTTTCTTGTTCTTCTTCCAGAATTTCTTGCTCACCGTCTTTAAGCTGTGCTTCTAAAAGCTCATTCAACAAAAAACTATTATAATCTTGCTCTTTAACCAAGTCCGTCTTTTGTTGTTGCAATTGTTTTAATGTATTGTTTTGTTTTTTGTACTCTGCCAGTTGTTTTTTATATTGTTCAAGCAAGCTATCATGCTGTGCAAGTGCATCTACCACATCGATATAAAAAGAATCTTGAAAAAGATTTTGGGTTTGGTGTTGAGAATGAATATCGATTAGTTGTTTTCCAAGTTCAGACACAACATTGAGCGTTGTTGGGCAGTCATTTACGAAAATACGTGATTTTCCGGAAGGCAAAACTTCTCTTCGGATAATTGTCTGCTTTTCAAAATCCAAATCATTTTCTTGAAAAAAACGCTGTAATGAATAGTTAGATATATCAAAATGCACTTCTATAACACATTTTTCTTCTTGATTTCGCAAAGCACTAAGATCTGCTCTTTTTCCCAACACTAATGCTAATGCGTCAAGCAAGATAGATTTCCCTGCTCCAGTTTCTCCTGTAATTATAGAAAAACCTTTTGAAAAATCGATTTCAGAATGTTCTATTAATGCGTAATTTTTTATCGAAAGATGTGTTAACATAAATTATAATCTATACCATCTAGCTCCATTTAATGGAGAAATTTTCAACAATAAATCT
>JBHBEQ010000004.1:0-3023 GCA_041785575.1 Flavobacterium sp. | reverse complement strand
TATACGTATCTATCAAGAAGAAAAAGCTATGAAACATATAGTTTCTCTCAAAGATTCTAAAAAGTAAACTACCATTAGTTAGCACAATATTGTCAAATAAAACATTAGTAAAATGAAGTATGTCTATTTATTTATATTTTCGTTTATTTTAGGCTGTACAAAAGAACATTTGTCATCTAATAGTGTGGTGGAAGCTAATATTGTACAACAAACTACTACAAAACTTGATGAATATATACAACGTGAGTTTGTACAGCCTTATGGTATTGATATTGTTTATCGATGGGATGGAAACAATAGCCCCAAGGGGGAATATACCTATCCTGCAAAACCTGAAAAGGTACAAGAAGTTTTAAATGCAATCAAATTTCTTTGGCTCGAAACCTATTCTCTTTCCAACGTAGGTGGTAAGGATTTCTTGAAGGGTAAAATACCTCTAAAAATATATATGTACGGAGGAAACAACGTTGATGCAAATGCTATAGAGTTAATAAACAATACGACAAGTTCAGCCATTGAAATGCGTCTCTATAATGTAAATACTTTTGACCCAAAAGATTTTGCAGAGGTTTTTATTTTGATGCGGAGCGTTCATCATCAATTTGCAAAGCGATTACTACAACTCTTTCCATACGACCGAGATAAATTTGCTGTGATAAGTCAAAAAAAATATTCCAACAATACACAAAATTTTCCTCAAAGAAAGGATATTTCGGCTAATTATTTGCGAAATATTGACCAATGTGAAGGTAGTAACCTTGATGAATATATTTATATTGTCAAATCAGATACCGATTTTACCAATATCAAGCGTGGGTATTTTAGCACAGGAAAAAGAGTTCCTGTTGTAAAAGTAGAAAGACGATACTGTAGTGTTGTTCAAGATGATGATTTTGTATTTACGGAAGGATATTATGCACATCAAGAAGGATTTTTGACATTACACGCAATGTTGTCACCAGAAGATGATTTTGCTGAAATTATAAGTGCTACACTTACTCATACAAAAGCAGAAATAGATCAAGCGATGGAGATTGCACATACACCATTGCAAAATTCTGATCCGAAACTCCAACAACAACACAACAGAAATGCTGAAGAAGCCTATAATGCTATCAATAAGAAAAAAACCTTTGTTTATGATTATTTTAAAAAAGAAATAGGCATTAATATTGAGCGTATGCAAACCATAAGTATTCAACGAATAAAATCTTTTGTTAATCAATAATATGTATAAAAAAAATATCCTTGTGTTGCTTTGTATTATCCTGACAAGTCTTTCGTGTAGTCGGAATGAAGACTCTTTTGAAGATTCTCCTGCACAAAGAACTGCAAAGCATCTTTATGATTTGAGAAAGGAGCTGACCGAAGCCCCTTACGGTTGGAGAATGATTTATTTTTCAAAAACAGATTCACTTTTATTTGCTGACAAAGATGCTATCATAGAAACGATGGGTGATTACCTAAGTTTATATGGTTACGGAGGGCATTACTTTCAAGTAAAATTTCGAGAAAATGGGACATTGCAAATGTTGGCTGATTATAATCAAAAATCAGTAACACAACCACAAGAAAGCCTTTTTGAGGTTAAACAAAATTCATTTACGCAACTTAGTTTTGTAACCTATAACTATTTACATCAGTTAGTAAATGAAAAGTTTGTTGGTGCGTCTGATTTTCTCTATGTGGGGAAAGATTTTCGAAAAAATTTGATTTTTAAAACAACCAATAGTGCAGAAGTTGCCCGTGAATATATTATTTTAGAAAAAATACTCACGCAAGCTGATTGGCAAGGTAGTAATAATATTAAAAGTAACATACAACTTGCTTTTGAAAATAGATTATTCTTTGAAAGAATGAAAAATCCGCAATTGCGGATTCAAAAAAGTGGGAAAGTTTATTTCGAGAG
This sequence comes from Flavobacterium sp., assembly GCA_041785575.1. GTDB lineage: Bacteria > Bacteroidota > Bacteroidia > Flavobacteriales > Flavobacteriaceae > Flavobacterium. The sequence continues at coordinate 1,114 of JBHBEQ010000004.1, read as the reverse complement.
CGATGTTCAAATCAAAACGAATTCACCTTTGCCTTCTTATATTCGTTTTTTGGAAGAAATAAAAGAGAAAAGATATTATTTGTTTCGTTTCAATAAAAAACCCGACTTGGTTTATCCCCAAACTCCCAAAGAAAGTACAGGTTTAGGTTCAGGTTATGTAGGAACTGACAAAGGATTGACCTTTAGAGCAGGAATACGCTATAACAGTACATATATTTTCTATGACTTTAAGAGAGATGGTGATAAATTTGTGTGCGAATTGGTTAAAGTATATGACCCTATCCGTAGAAAATATATGTACGAGAGCAAACATTTATTTCCTGAAGGAGAAACAACCTTTTTTACTGCCGAAATTTTTGATAAGAACTAAAAAAATGCAATATGAAGTTACAGTATATTTTAATATGTCTTGTTACTATCTTTTTCTCGTGTCATAAAAGAGATACTAACTCTATAGAAGAAGATTATAAATTTCTATTTCCTTGGAAAGGTATTGAGAAACCAGAAAGTAGTTATGAAGATATGAATATAAAGCAATGCAACCCCAATTTAGCTTTAAATAATTATAAATACATTGGCGTAATGCTAAGTAATGCTCGAACTTACAAAATTACCTTAAAATGTACCTATACCGAATCTATAGATATAAATAACGGAATTTCTTCGTATCAAATAAGGTATATTGGGAATGATAAAATGTTAAAAATAATAGCAACTAATCCTAATACAGAGCAAAAAGAACATTTGTTAGAAAGTGGAAAGGAATATATTACAACATTTGAGGTGTCATCAGGATTTCCTATGTATTTGTCAGTCAACGGAAGAGGAAATCGATTTTCGAGTGTAAAAGCTGAAATGACAGCAACTTCAACCGATGGATTATTTACTGTTCCTATTCTCAGTACAGAGCAACATCAGAATAGCGAAGGAGTTGTACAATTGCAAGAACCTTATTGTGAATATATCATACTCCCGTGAATTTTTCCAGACAAAATAGAAAGTATTTCGTCTAAAAAACAAATAAAATGTTTTAACAATGCTTGTAATGTTTCAAAATTTAAAAATTAGTAGGGAGCTATTTTCTTTATTTTAGAAAAAGACATCATATCTGAGT
>JBHBEQ010000003.1:0-12303 GCA_041785575.1 Flavobacterium sp. | reverse complement strand
TAAATAAGCAAACAAGCCGATTAATAAAATATCCGAAAGCAAATGGTTGCACTTATTCACCATTCTATAATCCTCAATATCCGAAAAGTATCCTACTAAATCCATAAAACGAATATATGAAATTTCGTGCGTTTAGCCTAACTTAGAATTTGAATCAAGTTAAATGTAAATCTTTTTTTTTTGTATATTTACACCTTAAGAAATATAGATAATAACAAAAAATAATATGGATATTAACTTCAATAAAAACGAAGACTTTAATAAGTTGCTTGTGGCTGATTTAAGAAAGAAATTAGCTGTAGTAAAATTAGGAGGAGGGCAAAAGAGAATTGAAAAACTTCATAACGAAGGAAAGATGACGGCCCGTGAGCGTATTGATTATTTGTTAGATAAAGATAGTAAAAGTATTGAAATTGGTGCTTTTGCAGGAGATGAAATGTATCCAGAACACGGAGGTTGTCCATCAGGGGGAGTTGTTGTAAAAATAGGATATGTAAAAGGTAAGCAATGTATCGTAGTTGCAAATGATGCAACGGTAAAAGCAGGTGCTTGGTTTCCAATTACAGGAAAGAAAAATTTAAGAGCTCAAGAGATTGCAATTGAAAATAGATTACCTATTATTTATCTTGTTGATAGCGCAGGAGTTTATTTGCCAATGCAAGACGAAATATTTCCAGATAAAGAACATTTCGGACGTATTTTTAGAAACAATGCCATTATGAGCAGTATGGGAATTACTCAGATAGCTGCAGTAATGGGAAGTTGTGTAGCAGGTGGAGCATATCTTCCTATAATGAGTGATGAAGCATTGATTGTTGATAAAACAGGAAGTATCTTTTTGGCAGGGAGCTATTTAGTAAAAGCTGCAATCGGAGAAAGCATTGACAACGAAACCTTAGGAGGAGCTACAACACATTGTGAAGTTTCTGGTGTTACAGATTACAAAGCAAAAGACGATAAAGATGCTTTAGATACAATTAAAAACATCGTTGATAAAATAGGTGATTACGAAAAAGCTGGATACAATAGAATAGAACCTAAAAAACCGGCTGAAAATCCTGAGGAGATTTATGGTATTTTGCCAAAATCGAGAGCGGATCAATATGATATGAAAGAAATTATCAAACGATTGGTTGATAATTCTGAATTTGAAGAATATAAAGAAGGATATGGACAAACTATTATTACAGGTTATGCACGTATTGATGGTTGGGCCGTTGGAATTGTTGCTAATCAACGTAAAGTTGTGAAAACAGCAGCTGCTAAAACTAAACCAAGTGAAATGCAATTTGGAGGAGTTATTTATTCGGATTCAGCTGATAAAGCAACACGTTTTATAGCAAATTGTAATCAGAAGAAAATTCCTTTAGTTTTTCTTCAAGACGTAACTGGTTTTATGGTAGGTTCTAAATCAGAGCACGGAGGAATTATTAAAGATGGTGCAAAAATGGTAAATGCAGTTTCTAATTCAGTAGTACCAAAGTTTACGGTTGTAGTTGGAAATTCTTATGGAGCAGGAAATTATGCTATGTGTGGTAAGGCGTATGATCCTCGATTAATTTTTGCATGGCCAAGTGCAGAACTTGCAGTAATGGGTGGAGCACAAGCAGCAAAAGTACTATTGCAAATTGAAGCTTCGTCTTTAAAAGCAAAAGGAGAAGAACTTACACCTGAAAAAGAAGCAGAATTGTTTGACAAAATTAAAGCAAAATACGACAAACAGGTTTCTCCGTATTATGCAGCTGCACGTTTGTGGACAGATGCAATTATAGATCCTCTAGATACACGTAAGTGGATTTCTATGGGAATTGAGGCGGCAAATCACGCTCCAATTGAAAAACCTTTTAATTTAGGAGTGATTCAAGTATAATGAATAAAAAAGGATACTAGAAATGGTATCCTTTTTTTATATCAAATCAATAAGTTTGTTGATAAGTTTAAGAGTTCGTTGTTCTACAATACTGTTTCCTGCCCAAGGGTCAATAGTTGTATCTATTGAAGTTGGTAGTTGAAAAGAGCTTTTTTGGTTGTTATAGGGGAAAATGTACGAAACACCAGTCCAATTAGGAAAGTAATTCACGTAGCAATCATCACTCATCTGCAATACTAATAAAGCTTTATCTTTATTGAAGTTTCGCTTTTTAGCATATTCATACCACAAAACTCTTGCAGCTCTGCATTTTGCTATTGTTTCAAAAACGTTTTCTGTTTGCCAAAGCATCCAACTAATAGATTTAGAATCGAAAAAAAGCTCTGTTTTTTGTAATAATTCGATAAGTTTTTCTAGCTCTATTTCACTGCTTTGTGGAATATTATCCGTTTTCAAAATAACAAATTCAATATCACTTCTAAGATTGTTTAAATTGCATTCAGATGTTTCGGATATGAAAATGTTTTTTTCATTAGGTAAAAAATTATCACAAAAAGAAGTTGTAGGAGCTACGTTTATCCCTCTTAGATAAGGAGGAAATCCAGCTGCAGAATAATCTTTGATTAAACAAGAAGAATCTTCCAATGTTTTTATCAATTGAAAATTTTCTATGTGTTTTATTTTGTTCATAATTTTCTTTCCTGTTCTTTATCTTCAAAAATTCTCTTTTCTATAATTGGAGAAATAAGTGTTTTTCTAATTTTCTTTCGAACAAAAGGATAAATGTCCCATTTATTTTCTAATTCAGAAAATAGATGCTGATTGAAATTATTTAACCACAGTTGTTGTTCTTTTTGATGTGAATTTAAAATATCCTTTTGGATATTTCCGTGAATTAAATGCGAAACAAAATCCCCTTTTTTTAATAACTGCTTGAAATGAGTTAATGATTTTTCGCCCAATTGTTCTGTTAGTTTATCAATGAGAAATGCACTGTTATCCCAAGAATTATTTTTAAGAAAGGCAGTTTTTTTTGTTAGTAATTCCAATCGATATTCAAGTGATGACTTTTTGTAGAAAGCATCTATACTTTTGTTTTCTATCCAATCTACTCCTCCGATAATTGCGGCTAATTCTGCAATTTGATGCAATTGAGAATTGTGTTTGTTGTTGTAGATAGTTTTGTATCTATCGGAAATAGTTGCAAGTATCTTTAAGGAGAAGTTCGTTTCAAAATAACTGTTGTAAGACGAAATCAACCATCGCAAAGTTTTGATTTTAGCAATTTCTACAAAAAAATCTGCTCCAATTCCAATTTCAATTAGCAAAATGCACGATTTGTTGGGATAAGACGAAATGTTTTGATGTAGATTAGCCAAAGTATACGAAAGTTGTTGCGTAGTACTCGCACCACTATTTTGGTAAATGCTACTATTGATATAAATTACGTTGCTATTTTTCTTAATCCATTGTTCGTTGCTCTCTTTTGAAAACATAGACCAATTACCCTCCTTTTGTAGGTGATGTAAAGGATCAAAAAGCAAGTAAGTATTAGATAATTGTTGGAAATTAGACAATGTTTCCATTGATACTACTTGAAAAGAGAGAAGGAAAATTGTTTGTGGATTGGCTTTTATTACATCTATTAATTCTTCCTGAAAAATAAAATCAGTAGGTAAAATTAGTCTGATGCAAAGGTTTTGCTGTTCTATTAGAAGAAGAATTGTTTTTTTTGTTTTCTCCCAATTTGAAGCGTAAATAGTTTCTATAAAAGAAGTGTTCTCACGGCAGATGGTTGGAATTTTAGAATTATCCTCTTGTGGATGATAAAAAGGTTTTATTTTAATATCATCTATGGTTGTATATAGTAGAGATTGATAGTCTTTTCCATACAATAAGAATTGAATTTGTTGTTTCCATTGTTTGGTTGAAATATCAGGTAATAAGTTGTCATAATTCAGCATTATTGCTTATTTTGATTATCAATACTTTCAGGAATATCTATAATATATATGTCTTCGTTTTCACGTTTCATATAGTATTTTTCTCTTGCGTAGCGCTCTACTTCATTTATTTTTTTCATTTTTTCTACAGCAATAGAATCTTTTTGAAGTTCTTCTGTATAATATGCTTTTTTGTCTTCTAAAGCACTTATTTCTTCGTTTAATTTCTGATGATCGAAGTATGAATACGTGTCAAAAACGAGCAACCAAACAATAAAAAAAAGCGAAATGAGAAAATACCTATTATAGGTAAATGATTTTAAGGTGTCGAAAGAAACAAATTCGCGAATATTTTTTTTCATTTGGATATTTTATTTGTAGAAAACTAAACTTTTGCAAAAGTACGTTTTATTGTGAAATTACTCTTTCAAATATTGAAAAATGAAAGAGTAATTTATAAACAATTTTTTGAATTAAGCACTATATTTTTTGAGTAAAGCTTGTAAAATACTCCAGGTTTCAGAGTCTAAAACACCATCGTATTTTTCTGGACGGAAATGGTATTGAAAAGCTCTGATAACTATTTTTGTTTGCTCATCCCAATATCCTGTAGGGTTAATGTTATAGCCATACTTTTTTAAATCACTTTGAACTTGATAGATGAAGGAATAATTATCAAACTGTGCATAGTCAAAAAGTGGAAGGTAGAAATTTTTATCACTTTCTTCATACCACGCACCTACACCATATTCATCGTAGAGTCTTTTCCACGGAAATTTCGGACCTGGGTCGTGTTTGCGGTCAGGTGAAATATCTGAATGACCTACTACATTCGTCGGTTCGATGTTGTATCTACGAACGATATCTTGTACCAATCGACCTGTTTTTTGAATTTGTTTCTCGGTATAATCTTTAAAATTGATTTCAACACTTCCTGTTGTTTCATTAACTATTTCTATTCCTATAGACGAAAAATTGATGTTGTCAATGTTTTTCCATTTACTCACTCCTGCGTGCCACGCTCTTTTGTTTTCATCTACCAAAGCGTAAATATTATCATCATAACCATCGCCAATTAAGTAATGCGAACTAACATCTCTTTGTGTCAATACGCGTAAAGATTTTTCTTCGTTTAGTGAAGTATAGTGTAATACGACATGTCTTACACGTTGGTCTTGTCCGTAAGCAGGAAAATAAGAAGTGTTTACATTAAAATCGGAAAGCTGTGCAAAAACTGCGTTATTTGAATTTTGTACATGTTTTTGAATATAAACAGTATCCCTAATAGTGTACGTTTTTGTTTCAACGATGTTTTTTTTAGTACTACAAGATATCAAGGTTAATGCACTGATAGTGCCTAAAATATATTTCTTTAATAGCATATTTTTTTTAGCAAAGCTACATTTTTTTTTGTTCTTATCAAAACGACTAGCAATATTGAAAAACTAAGAAACTTTCCGAAATGAAAAGTTTCTTAGTTTTTTTGTAATTCAAAATTTATCTGAAAAATTTCAAAAGAATTAAAGTTTAAATTTACAAGTTATAAGTACTGTGAATTTATTTTTTAAAACGTTCAAAATAAGCCTTGTCTAAAGACTCTTGGTCGTCTGGGTGTGCAATACTGATAAGTGCTTTAGCACGTTGAGCAAGATTTTTACCATATAAGTTTACTGCTCCAAATTCAGTTACTACCCAATGAATATGCCCTCTAGAAGTAACTACTCCAGCACCTTCTTTTAATGTAGGAACTAATCTTGAAACGCCTTTTTTAGTACGAGAAGTAAGAGCGATGATTGGCTTACCTCCTTCACTTAAAGAAGCACCTCTCATAAAATCTACTTGTCCACCGATACCTGAATAATGGTATGTTCCGATACTATCCGAACAAACTTGTCCTGTTAAATCTACTTCGATAGCAGAGTTGATAGCAACGAGTTTGTTGTTTTTTCTAATTACCGAAGGATCGTTTACATATTCTGTTTTTAAGAAAGCAAACGAAGGGTTGTCATCAATGATATCGTATAACTTTTTGGTTCCAAATGCAAATCCTGTTACTGTCTTGTTGTTGTGAATACCTTTGTATTTGTTTGTGATAACATCGGTTTTAACAAGGTCAACAATACCATCACTTAACATTTCAGTGTGAATACCGAGGTCTTTGTGATTTTTTAATGAGCTTAATACAGCATCAGGAATGGTACCAATCCCCATCTGTAATGTAGAGCGGTCGTCAATCATTTCTGCGATGATACCACCAATGATTTGCTCTTCTTTTCCTACTTTAGAACTATAATCTACGGTAAGTAATTCTTCCTCATGCCAAACCATTTTTGCGATTCTGGAATAGTGAATAGCAGAATCTCCGAAAGTACGTGGCATTTTTGGATTTACTTGTGCAATAATAATTTTTGCATTGTCTACTGCGGTTCTCGCAACATCAATTGAAGTACCAAGCGAACAATATCCGTGTTTATCTGGTGGAGAAACAGTAATTAAAGCTACATCTACAGGAAGATATCCATTTTGGAATAATCCTGGTATTTCTGATAAAAATATTGGAGTGTAACTACCTCTTCCATTGTTTACAGATTCTCTCAAAGGTGTAGAAACAAATAAAGGATTGAAGTAAAAACTATCTTGATATTCTGGTTTTGCAATTTCGACATTACCTTGAACAGTGATAGAAACAATTTCTATATCTTCTAATCGATTCGCTTGTGCTGCCAATTCATTGATTAAAAAATTTGGAGTACACGCACTACCGTGTAAAAAAACACGATCTCCACTTTTTACCAAAGAAATGGCTTCAGATGCAGTTACGTATTGATGCATAATATTATGTGTTTGATATTTGTTTTTATTTTTGCCAAAGGTACTTAATTTATTGTTTTTACGAAAATAAGATAATATAAATTAAGACGTTTTTACCCAACATTTTTTTATGATTTAAGTGCGATGTTAAGTAAATAATAAGTTTTTACAATCTGCGTTTATTAATGTCTAAATTGCTTTAGAGAAACAAAAAATTAGTATATTTTTGTGTTTTTAAAATTAAAGAATTAGATGATGAAAGACAAACAAGCACCTATTGATAGGTTAAAAACACCTATACAAAAGTTTATTCAAAATGAAAAAGCAGGGGGAATTGTATTAGGAATTAGTGTAATTATAGCTTTGATTTTAGCCAATTCACCTCTTTCTGAAGCGTATCATCATTTTTTTGAACACAAAATAGGTTTTCTGTTTGATGGAAAAACATATTTAGAATATAGCATCCACCATTGGATAAACGATGGTTTGATGGCGATATTCTTTTTTGTCGTAGGATTGGAGTTGAAAAGAGAAATTGTAGGAGGAGAATTGTCAAACCCTAGAAAAGCAATGTTGCCTATGGTGGCAGCAGTTGGAGGAATGCTGGTTCCTGCTTTGATTTTCTTGTTGTTAAATCCAGTAGGAGAGCCTCACAGTGGATGGGGGATACCAATGGCTACGGATATTGCTTTTGCATTAGGAGTGCTTTATTTATTAGGGAACCGAATACCACTTTCGTTAAAAGTGTTTCTAACAGCACTTGCTATAGTAGATGATTTAGGAGCAGTGTTGGTAATTGCATTTTTCTATACTTCCGAAATCTCTGTTATGAGTTTGTGCATAGGATTAGGATTTGCTCTAGTGATGTATATTGCAAATAAAATGGGTGTGAGAAACGTGATTTTTTACGCTCTATTGGGTATTATTGGAGTTTGGACAGCATTTTTATTATCGGGAGTTCACGCAACTATTGCCTCTGTTATAGCTGCATTTACAATTCCTGCCGATATGAAGATTAGCGAAAATTCTTTTATTAAAAAAATCAATAAACATTTGTCTTTGTTTGGTTCAATAGACCCTAATGACAAAATACCTACACTTACAAACGAGCAGTTGCACATTGTAGATGAAATTAAAAAAGATGCAGATAGTATTACGCCTCCTTTACAGAAATTAGAACACGCAATGCATCCGTTCGTTACGTTCATTATCATTCCAATATTTGCTTTGGCAAATGCAGGAGTTTCTTTAGATGTTGATATCGATCAATTGTTTTCTACGAATATTATGTTTGGTGTAGCCTTCGGTTTATTGGTTGGAAAAGTAGTAGGAGTAGTAGGCTTTACTTGGTTGATTAATAAATTTAAAATAGCCATATATCCAGAAGGTATGAATTTTCGAAACCTTTTCGGTCTTGGTTTACTAGCTTCTATTGGTTTTACGATGTCGTTGTTTATTACTTCATTAGCCTTTACAAACGAAATTTACATAACTCAAGCAAAAATTGGTATTTTTAGTGCATCTCTTATTGGAGGAATTGCAGGTTATTTAGTTTTGAGTAAAAAAAGAAAATAATATAAAAACGAAATTATATTTTTTGTAAATTGGGGATGTCAATAGTTTCTAAACTTTTGTGCTCTAATGAAAAAAAAATATTCTATACCGCTAATATCCAGTTATCAACGCAAAGGTGTCCTCTTACTATTTGTGTTGATTGGAATCTTGCAAGTAGCGATATGGGGAATTTCTTTCATCTCTACAGAAAGATTTGAATTTGACTCAAAGCAAACAATAGAGATGCAGAAACAATGGGATAGTCTACAAAATGTTCAAGCAGAAAAAAAGCAGAAAATTTATCCGTTCAATCCCAATTATATTCAAGACTACAAAGGCTATCAGTTAGGAATGTCTGTTGAAGAAATAGATAGGTTGCATCGATATAGAGCACAAGGAAATTTTGTAAATTCGGCAAAAGAGTTTCAGCAGGTTACAGAAATATCAGATAGTTTGTTACAGAAGTTACAACCGTATTTTAAATTTCCAGATTGGGTAGAAAATAAAACAAAGGAAATTGTAGTTTACAACAAAACAGAAAACGCTATCGTAGTAAAAGATATTAATAAGGCTACACAAGCCGATTTAATGAAAATAAACGGAATAGGGGAAGTGTTAGCGCAGAGAATATTGTCAGAAAGAGATAAATATAACGGATTTGTAAGTATAGAGCAGGTAAAATTTGTATATGGGATAAACACAGAAGTTGCCAATAAAATAGCAAAGTATTTCGCAGTAAAACAAATGCCTAAAATTGAAAAAATAAACATCAATCAATGCCAAAAAGCACAATTACTTCAAGTGCCGTATATTACACCTTCTCTTGCAACTCAAATTCTTATTTACAGAAGTAAAAAAGAAGAGAAATTAACTATAAATGATTTGAAAGAAATAAATGGATTTCCTGTTGAAAAATTAAAAATAATTACACTATATTTGGCATTCTAAAAATCGAATTATAATAATATTAAAAAAGATATGGATTTTTCACAAAACGAAACACAAAAGATGATTGCACAGTCAATCAGAGATTTTGCAGAACAAAATATTCGTCCATACATTATGGAATGGGATGAGGCTCAAACTTTTCCAGTAGAATTGTTTAAAAAACTTGGAGAAATGGGATTTATGGGAGTTTTAGTACCTGAAGAATTAGGAGGATCAGGACTAGGATACCACGAATATATTACTATTGTAGAAGAAATTTCAAAAGTAGATTCATCTATAGGATTATCTGTTGCAGCTCACAACTCATTGTGTACAAACCATATTTTGACTTTCGGAAACGAAGAGCAAAAGAAAAAATGGATTCCTAAATTAGCTACTGCAGAATGGATTGGAGCTTGGGGACTTACAGAGCACAACACTGGTTCTGATGCAGGAGGTATGGCTACAACAGCTGTTAAAGATGGCGATTTTTGGGTGCTAAATGGTGCTAAAAATTTCATTACCCACGCAATTTCAGGTAATGTAGCCGTTGTAATTGCTCGTACAGGAGAGAAAGGAGATTCAAGAGGAATGACTGCATTTGTGGTAGAAAAAGGTACTCCAGGATTTTCTTCAGGAAGAAAAGAAAACAAATTGGGAATGAGAGCATCAGAAACAGCAGAATTGATTTTTGACAATTGCCGTATTCCAGATGCAAATAGATTAGGAGAAGTAGGAGAAGGATTCATCCAAGCAATGAAAATTTTAGATGGAGGTCGTATCTCTATTGGGGCTCTATCTCTAGGTATCGCAAAAGGAGCATACGAAGCTGCATTGAAATATTCAAAAGAACGCATTCAATTTGGAAAACCAATTTCAGAATTCCAAGCTATAGGGTTTAAACTTGCAGATATGGCAACGGAAATTGAGGCTTCAGAATTGCTATTGCACAAGGCGGCATATTTAAAAAACAACCACCTTCCTGTTACAAAAATAGGAGCTATGGCAAAAATGTATGCGTCTGAAGTGTGTGTAAAAGTATCCACTGAGGCTATTCAAATCCACGGAGGATATGGATATACAAAAGATTTCCCAGTAGAGAAATTCTATAGAGATTCTAAATTGTGTACTATTGGAGAAGGAACAACAGAAATCCAAAAATTGGTTATATCACGAAATATCTTGAAAGAGTAGTTGATGGATTTTATATAGAACATTCTTATATATAAGAAGAAATAAGAGGTTGTCCTGAAAGTTTTTTAGGACAACCTCTTTTGTTTACACAATATTTGTTTTTATAATGTGCTTTAATGTATGTTTGTGATTAGAAAATGTAATAAAAAGATTATTCTTTAATGTAATGCCATAATAAAAAAGGTATACATAGGATAAAATAAGAAATATCCGCAATACTTTCATGAAAAGCTTGATGAAAGCCGGAATGAAAAATATGGTAGATAATGTATATAAGTATACAAATAAAAAGTGTTACTCCAGAGTAAAAAAACACTTCTTTAGCCTCTTTTATAAGGAAAACACTACCAATAGTTAGCAGAATAAATAAAATGTTGTAGTAAAAAGGAACTAAAAAAGTAGATTGTACGATAAATGGATTTATTTCGAGAAATTCATTCCAATGATCATATACAAAAGGTATAAAGGTTGCTATGAATACTAAAATAGAGAGCATTCCTATAGCAAACAACTGACGGAAGGAAATGTTTTTATTTTTTAGAAAAAAGAAAAACATTATAAGGTAAGGAATAGCAAATACATTTCGTGTTGAAAGAGTAATTCCTATAACAAGTGAAGTTGTAAGAATAGAAACTTTATTGGATTTTATTTGATTAAAAAAATAAAGCATACTCATTAGAATCAAGCAAGAATTGAAAAAAATATTACTCCTGCTTATTACTTCCCAAATAATGGGTAAGGATGATAGTATATATATAAGCGTATACAAGCGTTGTTTTGGAGCCGTTTTGTTGTAAAGCATCAACAAATAGAAGAGGATGATACCTAGCAACGAAAGGTAGCCTAATTCATTGATTAAGTAAAAAGGAAGAGCGAGTAGAAAATAAAAAGGCATCGGTCCAGGAGGATTTCCTACATTACTTTTGGCAAAATAAACATAATTGTTAGAGAAATATGCATCCCAAAAAGACGTTATTACACTCCAACGGTCAACATTTAAGCTTTCTACAGGGATTTTCATCCAAATAAATATAGAACCAATGCAAAAAATAGCAACAGTAGCCATTTCAATTCGAATATTATTAAACGAAAATGGAGGGATTTTTTTTAAGATAATGTAATACAGAAATGCTAATCCTAACGATATAAAAAGAGCATAAGAAGTTACCCTTGAAAGATATTTGTATGCGAAAATGAAATTAATAAATAAAAGTATGAATAAACTAATGTTTTTGAGTGTGATATTAGAAATCATTATTTAAAAAGTTTAGATTGATAAATGCCTATAGAATTGAAAAAATAAAGAAAGGATACCCTCAAAACCCCCAAACCATAAATAATACTTCTTTGTAAATTGATAGATGAAGCATCATTGAAGTATTTAGTAGGGCAGGTTATTTCAGCAATTTCAATTTTTTTGTTGAAAATCTGTGCAATAAATTCATTGTCAAAAACAAAATCATCTGAATTAATAGACCAATCAATATTCTCTAATACTTTTTTAGAATAGGCTCTATAACCCGTGTGGTATTCAGAGAGTTTTTGATTCATTAGTATGTTTTGAACAAATGTGAGAAAGCGATTAGCTACATATTTATACAACGGCATACCTCCTTTTAAGGCTCCTTTTCCTAATATTCGAGAAGCAATTACTACTTCGTATAATTCAGAAGCAATTATGTAACTCATTGAATGAATTAGTTTAGGAGTATATTGATAATCAGGATGTAACATAATCACGATGTCGGCTTTTAATTCTAATGCTTTCGTATAACAAGATTTTTGATTTCCGCCGTATCCTTTATTTTTATCGTGCTTGATAATGTGCGGGATTCCTAACTTTTTAGCAACAATAGAAGTACTGTCTGAACTGTTGTCGTCAACCAATACTACTTCGTCTACAATGTCGAAAGGTATCTCATTATAGGTTTGTTCTAAAGTTTTAGAAGCGTTGTATGCAGGTAATACCACTACAATTTTTTTATTTAAAATCATTTGTTTTTT
>JBHBEQ010000002.1:0-6510 GCA_041785575.1 Flavobacterium sp. | reverse complement strand
GTAAAGTAATGAACCGAAAATGTAAATTTTGAGGTAAAGAACAATAATTAGAAATAGATATAAAAAAGAAATAGACAGTATAAAACCGTCTATCTCTCCGTATAAATAATTATAAACATGAAAAAACTCAAAATCTATTTACTTTTAAGAGAATCTGTAAGTTTAATTTCTTCTTTCTCTTTAAAAGTGCTTATTGTCCCGTTTTTGTCAACAATTACATTAAAGTTATCGTTGTTTTTGTCATATACAATAGTAGTAATGAACTCTGGACAACTATTTTGTTTACATCCTGTAAATTTGTAAATACCGTTTTCTTCAACAATTGGCGTTTCTACATTGAAATTAGCAATAATTTCTGTATATAAATCACCTGTAATTTTTTGAATACGCTCATTAGCATTGCTTTCAAAAAAATTGATTTCTTTTGGATATTTACCTACATTATCTGTTACAACAGTTATTGTAGAAGCTACTTCAGTTTCAGGAGTAGTGGCTACTTCTTTCGTTGTGTTTTCTGTATTGTTGCCATTTTCTACTGTAGCTTTATCTTTACAAGCTCCGAATAATACTGCTCCTAGAGCGATTATTCCAAATACTGATTTTTTCATAAAAAAATATTGTTTTTAAGGTATTAAATAAATTACAATTATTGTGCCAAAGTTATTTGTTTGAATAGTACTTTTCACCAATTTTAATTTTTTCTCTTCCGTTTGCCATTCTCCATTTGTTTGTATCGCGAAGAGAGTAGGCGCAACCGCAATATTCTTGCATATAAAACTCTTCTTGTTTGCTAATTTCTAGCATACGAGCCGAACCTCCTTTTTTTCTCCAGTTGTAAGTCCAATAAGTAATGCCTTCATACGGTTCTGCAGCACGAATACCACAGTCGTTTATTTGTTCCATATTTTTCCAACGAGAGATTCCTAGAGAACTACATATAGTGTCAAATCCATTTTCGTAAGCGTATAAAGCAGTGCGTTCAAATCTCATATCAAAACACATAGTGCAACGGATACCGCGTTCAGGCTCCATTTCCATTCCTTTTGCACGTGCAAACCAATTATCTTCGTCGTAGTCTGCATCAATAAATGGAATGTTGTGTTTTTGAGCAAAGCGAATATTTTCTTCTTTTCGAATGTCGTATTCTTTTTTAGGATGTATATTAGGATTGTAGAAAAAAATGGTAAAATCTATACCAGAGGCGATGATTGCCTCCATTACCTCACCTGAGCACGGAGCACAACAAGAGTGTAATAGTAATTTTTTTCCGTTGTTTGGAAGTTGTAATTTTTCTCTTTTAAATGTAGTCATTTGTTTGAATATTGATAAGCAAAAATAATTATAAGTTTTTATTTATACAACAAAGCGTATTTTGCTGAATTTAAATGTGAGATAGATTTTTATGTATAAATAATTACGATAAAGTACAAGTCAATGAATAAAATTAGTAATTTTGCCTTTTTAAAATAAACCATATATGATTTTACCAATAGTAGGATATGGCGATCCTGTTTTGAGAAAAGAATGTGAAGATATTTCATCAGATTATCCAGAGTTGAATCAACTTATATTAAATATGTTTGATACTATGGAAAACGCTTATGGCGTAGGACTGGCAGCGCCACAAATTGGTTTGCCAATACGTTTATTTATTGTAGATACTATTCCTTTCTCAGAAGATGAAGATTTAAGTGAGGAAGAAAGAAATAAACTCAAAGATTTTAGAAAAGTATTTATAAATGCTAGAATATTGAGTGAAGAAGGAGAAGAATGGGCTTTTAACGAAGGTTGCTTAAGTATTCCAGGAGTAAGAGAAGATGTGTATAGAAAACCAGTAATAACTATTGAATATCTGGATGAAAATTTTGAAAAACACACAGAAACACTTGATGGATATGCAGCTCGAGTAGTTCAGCACGAATACGACCATATAGAAGGTGTGTTGTTTACAGATAAAATTTCAAGTCTAAGAAAGAAAATGAACGGAAAAAAACTCCAAAATATTATGGATGGTAAGGTTTTTCTAGACTATAGAATGAAATTTGTAAATAAAAAAGGTAGATAATTTTGTATATTAATTTCAATTTAAGATATTTGTTACCCTGAAAAAAAAATAAAGATGAGCGTAGAAAAAGTATTAGCAATAGCTGGAAAACCAGGACTATTTGAATTAAAAGTACAGACAAGAGCAGGATTCTTAGCAGAATCTCTAGTAGATAAAAAAAGAATTACTGTAGGAATGAGAAGTAACGTAAGTTTACTTTCTGAAATTTCAATCTATACAAATAGTGGAGAAATTAAATTGTTTGAAGTTTTTGCAAGAATTTCTAAAAAAGAAAACGGAAAAGAATCTATTTCTCATAAATCAGAAAACGATGAGTTAGTAAGTTATTTCTCAGAAATTGTTCCAGACTATGATGTAGATAGAGTATATATGTCAGATATTAAAAAAGTAATTAACTGGTATAATATTCTTCAAAAAGCTGGATTAATTGCAGAATTAACACCAGTACAATCTGATGAGAAAACAGAAGAAAGTGCGGAGGAAAAACCTAAAGCAAAAAAGACAGCTAAAGTAAAAGAAGCTATTGCTGAAGAAAAACCAAAAAAGACTACAAAAAACTAAAAAAGAAGAATAAAAGTTGTAATCCTGTACTTTATAGTGCAGGATTTTTTTTATTATGAATACAAGAGAAGAACAATTAAAAGCATTTAGTCGTTTGTTGGATATAATGGACGAATTGAGAGAAAAATGTCCGTGGGATAAAAAACAAACAATGGCAACACTTCGACCATTGACAATAGAAGAAGTGTACGAACTTGCAGATGCTATCGACGAAGAGAGTAATGATGAGATCAAAAAAGAAGTTGGAGATATTTTACTTCATTTAGTGTTTTACGCTAAGATAGGTAGTGAAAAAGGAGATTTTGATATAGCTGATGTAATCAATAGTTTATGCGAAAAACTCATCTTTAGGCATCCTCATATTTATGGAAATGAGAAGGTAGAAGATGAAGAGCAAGTGAAGAAAAATTGGGAAAAATTAAAATTAAAAGAGGGAAACACTTCTGTATTAGGAGGTGTTCCTAAAAATCTTCCGGCGTTGATAAAAGCAATTCGCATACAAGAGAAAGTGAAAGGTGTGGGATTTGATTGGGATGACAAACAGGATGTTTGGAACAAAGTGCAAGAAGAAATAGCAGAGTTTCAGGTTGAAGAACAAAAAAACGACCAAGAAAAAATGGAGCAAGAATTTGGCGATATTTTGTTTTCGTTGGTGAATTATGCGAGATTTGTTGGAATAAATCCTGAAGTTGCGTTAGAAAAAACGAATAAAAAATTCATCCATAGATTTCAAAAATTGGAAGAGTGTGTTGCTTCAGATGGGAAAAAAATACAAGATATGACTTTGTTAGACCTTGATAAATATTGGGAGAAAGTTAAGAAATAGTGTTGATTTATTAAATCTACCCTAAAAAAAATAGGGGTGTAAGTTATTTTGATAATAAAAATGAGTATATTTGCCCTATAAAATTAAACACAAAACAACATGGCTGTATTAAGATTTGAAGCATTAAAAACAGCAACAGCAAGAAAACCTGTTGCAGTAGAAGAGTTGCCAAGTAAATCACAGATTTTTGGAAGCAACGTATTTAACGATAAAGCAATGCGTCAGTTTTTGATTCCTGAGGCATATAAAGCAGTAAAAGAAGCGATTGACCACGGAACAAAAATTGACCGTAAAATGGCTGATATTATTGCACAAGGAATGAAAGATTGGGCAATGTCTAAAGGTGTAACGCATTATACTCACTGGTTCCAACCACTTACAGGAACTACTGCTGAGAAACACGATGCTTTTTTTGAAACATCTCTAGATGGTAGCGATCCAGTTGAGCAATTCAGAGGTTCGCAATTAGTACAACAAGAGTCTGATGCCTCATCTTTCCCTAATGGAGGTATTAGAAATACTTTTGAAGCAAGAGGTTACACAGCTTGGGACCCAACGTCACCTGCGTTTATTTTAGGAACAACACTTTGTATTCCAACTGTTTTTGTTTCTTATACAGGAGAAGCATTGGATAATAAAGCACCATTGTTGCGCGCTCTTTCTGCAATTGATCACGCAGCAACTGAAGTGGCAAGATATTTTGATAAAAATGTAAAAAAAGTAACTGCAACTTTAGGATGGGAGCAAGAATATTTCTTGATAGACAGTGCTTTAGCTAATTCTAGACCAGATATTTTACAAACAGGAAGAACTATGCTTGGGCATATTTCTGCAAAAGGACAACAGTTAGAAGATCACTATTTTGGTTCTATTCCTACACGTGTACTTAATTATATGAGAGACCTCGAAAATGAGTGTATATTATTAGGCATTCCTGTAAAAACACGTCACAATGAGGTAGCTCCTAACCAATTTGAGTTAGCACCTATTTTTGAAGAAACGAACTTGGCTGTAGACCACAACTCTCTTTTGATGGATGTGATGCAAAAAGTTGCTGAACGTCATGATTTTAGAGTGTTGTTTCACGAAAAACCATTCAAAGGAGTAAATGGTTCTGGTAAGCACAACAACTGGTCGTTAGCAACTGATACAGGAGTAAACTTACTATCACCAGGAAAAACACCTATGAGTAACCTACAGTTTTTAACGTTTTTCATTAATACGATAAAAGCCGTTTCAGATTATGAAGAGCTGTTAAGAGCATCTATTGCATCGGCGTCTAATGACCACCGTCTTGGAGCAAATGAGGCACCACCAGCAATTATATCAATATTTATTGGAGACCAATTAAATAAAGTATTGGAAGGTTTAAGTACTGTATCAGAAGGAAAACTTTCTCCAGAAGAAAAAACAGATTTAAAATTAAACGTTGTTGGTAAAATTCCAGATGTATTATTAGATAATACAGATAGAAATAGAACTTCGCCATTTGCATTTACAGGGAATAAATTTGAATTTAGAGCAGTAGGTTCTACAGCGAATTGTGCTAATGCAATGACAACTCTTAATTCTATTGTAGCTCGTCAATTGATAGAATTTAAAAAACAAGTGGATGCACTTATCGAAGAGAAAGGATTGAAAAAAGACGAAGCTATTTTTAATATTCTAAGAGAGTACATCAAAGATACGAAACACATCTTGTTTGAAGGAGATGGATATAGCGAAGCTTGGGAAAAAGAAGCGGAAAAACGCGGACTTTCGAATCACAAAACTACCCCTGAAGCATTACGTGCAAAAATTACAGAAAAATCATACCAATTGTTTGAGTCTGTAGAAGTAATGAGCAGAAAAGAGGTAGAGGCTCGCTACGAAATAGAATTGGAAGAATACGTGAAAAAAATCCAAATTGAAGGGCGTGTACTTGGAGATATTGCAAGAAATCACGTAATTCCAACAGCTTTAAAATACCAAAATTTGTTGATTGAGAACATCAAAGGTTTGAAAGAAATCTTTGGAAAAGAATACGAAACTCTAGCAAAAGAACAAATTATTATTTTGAAAAAAATAAGTGCACATATCGATGCAGTAAATGAAAATGTACACTTAATGGTTGCAGAACGCAAAAAGGCAAATGCACTTACAAGTATTGTAGAAAAAGCAGATGCGTATTGCTTTAATGTTAAACCATATTTCGATATAATCCGTCATCACGCAGATAAATTAGAACTTTTGGTAGACAACGAACTTTGGACACTTACGAAGTATAGAGAATTGTTGTTTATTCGATAGACAAATGATATAATTTAAAAGCCCAGCGAAAGCTGGGCTTTTTTTATATAAAAGAAAAGCGAGGCTAATGCCCCGCTTTAAATGTTTTCACAACGGAATAATCCTTATTGTAAATTGCTTTCGGAAACAAAATTAAAATAAAATTTTTGTATTACAAAATGTTTTTTGTAAATTCAACGGAAAAATATAAATGTATGGCATATAAAGATATACTAGGACTTGATTTAGGATCTAATAGCATTGGTTGGGCTTATGTGAAAGAAGCACGAGATAGTTCGGTACAGTCAGAAATTGTAGAGTTGGGGGTGAGAGTGAATCCTCTAACAGTAGATGAAAAAACGAATTTTGAGAAAGGAAAACCTATTTCTACCAATGCAGATAGAACGCTGAAACGAGGCGCAAGACGCAATTTGCAACGCTATAAACTGCGTAGAGAAGAGTTGATAGCTATTTTAAAAGAGCATCAATTGATTTCGGATAAGAGTATTTTGACTGAAAATGGCAAGGGAACAACTTTTGAGACATTGAAATTAAGAGCAAAGTCGGCAAAAGAGCAGATTACATTAGAGGAATTAGCTCGTGTGTTATTGATTATAAATAAGAAAAGAGGTTATAAAAGTAGCCGAAAAGCCAAAAATGAAGATGAAGGGCAATTAATTGATGGAATGGCAATTGCAAAGCGATTGTATGAAGAAAATCTTACGACTGGGCAGTTATCTCTACAATTATTAAAAGAAGGGAAAAAGTTATTACCAGATTATTATCGTTC
>JBHBEQ010000001.1:0-10361 GCA_041785575.1 Flavobacterium sp. | reverse complement strand
TTCGTATCTTTGCTCCAATGTTAAATGACTCATATTTAGTTACTTTTGGTCGAGAGCAAATATGAGAAAAATTTTCATTTAACCCAAGGGAAGTTTCGGCTTCCCTTTTTTATTTGCTCTCTCTAAAAAGTTACCTTTGTGAGTTGAATGTGCCATCCAAATTACTTCTAATCTTTTTAACTACTATTTCAGTATCTAACTGGTTGTCGTGAGCAATATGAACGGTTGAATTTTTACCTTCTGACCTATATCTTTTAATATTTTGAAGTGTAATGATGTTTGGGTATAATCAAGCATAAACTGATATTATAAAGTTAATGAAGCAAAACCTACTAATATTGATTCTCTATGTTCCTTTGAAAATAATTTCCAATCAGTAATATTATTATAATCTTGTGAGCCATCAATAAACAAGCCAATAGCACCATCATTACCAATACCTAATTTGGAAGCAATCGAACCTTTTACCCCCAGTAAAATAAAACTCTACATTACTACTTGCTATTAATTCTTGAATGACTGCCTCTAACATTATTCTAAATAAGTCAGGAGACTGAGCATTGTTTTCAGTAATACGTATTCCAGCACGAACTACATTATACTCCTTGAATATGTCTAATAAAGTTTTTCTAACATATTTTAGCTTGTTAGGAATATCAAAAGATTTTGGGATAATCAATTCTTGATTAACTAATGAAAATGAATTATCTTCTTTTAACTCTATAATGGTATAAAAAACCTTATGCGGTGTACATCTTAAACCTGCTGCAATCATATTTATACATTAAAAATCTACTTCTAATAACTGCCCATTTTTCTTTAACCAATTCTTTGCCTTTTCATAATTGGGTACTTGTATCGAAAGGATGTTCCAGAAACGTGGAGTATGGTTATCTTCAATAAGATGAACTAATTCGTGGGCTACCAAATATTCTAAAACATACATTGGGGCTTTAATAATTCTCCAATTGAATATGATATTATTGGCAGGTGTACAAGAACCCCATCTGTATTTCATTTCAGAGGTTTTAAATTGATTATATTCAACTCCTAAACTTTTGGCATATTTCGTTGCTAATGGCTCTATTTTCTTTAATGCTTGACTTAAATACCATTTTTTGAAAAGTTCATTTGCTTTTGGTTGGTTTGATTTTGATATTTTAAATCGTTGGTCAAATTCGATTCCTTCAATTTCTTCATCAACAACAAGCAACTGATAGTTTTTACCTAAGTACATTAAGGTTTCGCCTGATACAAATTCTTTGCTTTCTGCAATTAAAGAGTATTTCTGTGTATGGTTTAGTTTTTCTTTAATCCATTGCCTTTTAGATTGAACTACTTTATCAATCTTTTCTGCTGTAAGATAATGAGGAGCACGAACAATAATACTTCTATCCCTCTCAACAGAAATGTTGAGGGTTTTACGATTAGAATATTTTATTTGATACTCAAAAGTCATTAGTTGTTAATGATTTTAAAATGATTGGTTTTGGCTAATTCCATTATTCTCGAAATGATTTCATTTCTTTTCGAAATGATGTTTGGTAAATCGTTGAACTTGGGTGATAAAAGCATTTTTTGTAATTCTGCCTTTAGTTTCGATTGTGCTGGTATACTATCCCAAAAACCTGTTAGCTTTATTTCGGTTGCTACTAAATTGAAAATGTGCTGTGTTAGGTTTACGTTTCGAGCAATTTCATCTTCCGACAACTCTCTATTCTCAAAAAACTCCGCTTTAAAAATACGGAAGAATGGCATTTGCTTTTTACGGTCTAAACCATACGTTTCTTCTTTTTCTCTGTTTCTTATTTTCTCTCTTAGTTTTTCTAACTCTTCATAAATCAACTTCCAATTACCCTTGAAATTTTGCAATATTTCTTCTAATGCTTTGGCAAAAGATGCAAACAGTTCTGGGTCTTCGTCAATGTTTAAATCTATAAAGTGTCTAATGGCGTGTTCTACTTCTGCTGCTTTTGTTTTGGTTCTTTTCTTGGATTTAACTTTATCAAAGAAATCATCAGCAATGATTGAAATAGGTGCAATAGATTGGTCTATCCCTTTTGATATTAGATATTTGTCTGCTATGGCTCTTAGTTTTGGTGGTATGCCTTTCATACTGAACCTGCCATCTCTAAAATGTTTGTTGGCTAAAGCATTGATTTCGGTGAATGCTTTCCAATCATTAAAAAACTCTAAGGCTTCCTTACGAGGTAAAACGGTGTTAAAACAGCTTGTAAGTGTATTGTAAAGTTTGATATACTCAAATCGAATATCTTCATCATAAAATACATCAAAGAAAGCATCTGAATCTGATAAGTCTTCTAAACCATACACCTTTAAGAAATCCCAAATATCTTTATGAGCTTTGATTAATTCATTCAGTTCGGCATCATCATCAGAAATGCAATCAATAACCTCCTGTAATTCTTTGTCTGCATATACATCTAATGCCCTTTTTAAATGGTGGCCTACACCAACATAATCCACAACAAAACCTTTGTCTTTACCTTCTGGACCTACACGATTTACCCTTGCTATGGTTTGTAAAAGATTGTGAGCCACAATAACCCTATCTAAATACATAACCTGCTCAATAGGTGCATCAAAACCCGTAAGCAACATATTGTTTACAATTACAATACCTACATTACCGTTGATAGTTTTATCTTCCTCATCTGTTTTACCAAAAGGCAATTTGAAACGCTTGATACTTTTTTTGTGATAATCACTATTTGTAAATGCCTTAACTTCTAATTCGTCATTATGACTGCCTGATATGACTACCGCGGTTTCTAAGGTTTGTAAAATTTCAAGGTTTACCAACATAGGATTATCAACTAACAATTCTGCTATTTTATTCTTTAATGCTTCATCAATTGCTACTTTGTATCTAACTGCTGCAATACGAGAATTGGCAACAATTTGAGCCTTAAAACCACCAGAAAAAATATGTTCTACATAATGATTTACCATACTTTTTGCTTTCTCTCTAATGGTATTCATATTATCTAAATACGCATCACGAGAACCAAAACCTAAAATCTGTAAACGTTCGGTAAGTTGATAATCGCTGAAAACATCAGCAAACTTATCATCCATCCCTTTTTGGTCTTCTACCTCCGCATTGTGGGTAAACTCTTCATATACTATCTCTAACGTAACGCCATCATCTATTGCCTGACGCATCGTATATTTATCAATATAGTCTTTGTATTTCTTTTCTGTTTTACTTGTTGGTGTACCAGTAAAACCTATTGATGTAGCATTTGGCATTGCTCGGTCTAAATTGGCTGCTAAAAGCGAATATTGCGACCTATGGGCTTCATCTGTCATTACTAAGATATTGCTACTCTTATTTAGTTCTGGGAAGATTTCTAAACCTGTTAAATCTCCGTTTTCTTGAAACTTATGAATCATAGCCATTACCAAATCAGAATTATCATTGCTCAATAACTCTTTTAAACTTTGACCATTAGCAGGATTTTTAGGATTGATGAAATTGGCAGACTTTATTGTAAAACCAATACTTTGGCCTGTTTCGGCTAACTGTTCTTCTAATTGTGTTCTATCGGTTACAAAAATGATTTTCCAAGACATTAGTTCAGGTCTTAACTTCATTTCACGAACCATAAACATCATAGTAAGCGATTTACCCGAACCTTGTGTATGCCAAATGATACCGCCTCTTTCTATAGGGTTTTTACCTTCTATTAATCTTTGGGTTGCTATTTTAACGGCTCTGAATTGTTGGTATCTGCCGACTACTTTTATTTTTCTGCCCTTATCGTCTGTTTTGAATACCGTAAACACTCTAATAATATCTAATAAGTTGCGAGGGTCTAACATACCTGCTACCAAACGTTGTTGGTCGTTAGGTGATGACTGACCGTGAGCTAAGTCATTAAGTGTTTTAGGATATGGATCAGTCCATCTATAAAAGTGTTTTTCTATTTTTGTGGTGATAGTGCCAAACTTTGCTTCTGTACGACAAGTAGTTATTAAAATCTGATTGTAATAAAACAATTCTTTGTTACCTTCTCCAGTATCGCCTCTTTGTTCTGAATATCGCATTAGTTGGTCTATGGCTTCAGGTATAGGCTCTTTTACTTTAGATGATTTAGCTTCTACAACTACCAAAGGCAAACCATTTACAAATAAAACTATGTCAGGAATAATATGGTGGTCTGTACCTGTTACCACTACTTTAAATTGAGAAATAGCTGTAAAGCTATTGTTCTCTATATTATCAAAATCAATAAAGCGAACCGTTGGGCTTAATTCTCCTGTTTGTTCGTTCTTAGATACGGTGGTATTCTCTAACAAGTAATGCAATACTTGTTGGTTGTTTTCTAAAAGACTGTTTTTTTGAAAGGTAGTTATTTTACGTTCCAATTCATCTACCTGAGCATCTGTAAGGAAAGGATTGATTTTGACTAATGCTTCTCTTAGTTTGGGTTTTAGAACCACTTCTGCAAAAGAGGTTCTAAAACTTTGTTCAGGTTGTTGTTGCATTTGTAATTCTAACACCTCCCAACCTAAACCTGCCAATTGTTCTAAAAAGGGCTTTTCTACGTGGCTGTATTCGTCTAATTTTAGGGTTGAACCTAAATTGCCTCTGTATTTATTATCGTTGCTTAGTATCATTTCTTAGGTTTTAGCTTTTTAATATCGGCTTCTAACTCTTTTAGACTTTTTTCATAATCTAATTTTTTCTTTTCCTCTTTGTATTTTTCGTATTCAATAGAAACTTTATGCTTTGCCATATCTTGGCTTATTTTACCAGCGTGAGTGAGTAACTCTTTACCGTTTAATTGCAAAATAGCATCTAACCGCTGAATCCAATCTTTCATATACATTGGCACTTGTTGTTGTGCCATTGTTTCGGCAAATGCGAGGTATTGCTCTACTATAAGACCCAAAAGTTTCATTTCGTTTTCATCTAAATAATTTTTGGCAACTCCTGCTTCGTTTTTGGTAATGGTTTTATCTTTTTTATCGTAAGACAGCATACCCATTAAAGGCAAAGAAGCATCTACACGCCTGTAAACCAATTCAGCTGCCGTTTGCTGGCTAATTGCCCAAAGCAATTTGTTTTGAACTATTTTGAAAAACTCAATGGTTTTTTCATCATTGGGGTCGTAGTCTTTACTGGTGGCGTATATGTCTTTAATTTTTTGGTAAAAAAATTTTTCAGAAATACGGATTTCACGAATACGATCTTGTAACTCGTTGAAATACTGCATTGAAGAACCAGATTTGAAACGGTCATCATTTAGGACAAAACCTTTTACAATGTATTCTTTTAGTCTTTGTGTAGCCCAAATACGGAATTGTGTTCCTTGTTGTGATTTTACTCTGTAACCAACAGAAATAACTACATCGAGATTATATAATTTAACTTTTGATTCTTGTGTTTTTCCTTGAATAGCACCGTGTGGAGTGGTAATTCGGAAATCCCGAACAACCACTTCTTCGCTTAGCTCACCCTCTTCAAAGATATTTTTGATATGGTCGCTTATGGTAGATTTTGCCCTGCCAAAAAGCAAACCCATTTGTTCTTGGGTAAGCCAAACGGTTTCGTTTTCTAAACGCACATCTATTTTGATGTTGCCTTCTTGGTTTTCGTATATAATTATTTCGCTATTCATACGCTTGCTGTTTCTTTAATAAGGTGGTTTACTCTTACCTTACCGCTTAATAAATCTTGCATTAAGCCCGTTTTGAGGGATTGGAGTTTGGAGAGATTTTGTGAGTATTGAACAGCCATTTTTTTTGCTGTTAATATTTTATCGGCTACTAATTTTTGTTCGTTAATAACCTTTGGATATAAGACATAAAATTTGGCAATATCATTTTTTGTAATATTAGGGTCTTTTCTTGTACTAACTGCAAATTGCTTCCATCTCCATCTGTTTTGCTGAAGAAATAATTGTAAAAACTCCGAATACATTTTTACTTTAGGATTGATTAATGCAGTAATTGCTTGATTAGTTGCTGCTTCTGATTTCAATATAGATGTTCTACCTATTTGTTGCCAACCTCCATACATTGCGATAAGAATTGTACCCACTGGACGTAACTGAATAGCAGTTTTGTTTAAAGCATATTCTGTTATTTTTTCTTCGCTCTCAAATAAGTCATCTTCATTGAGATCTAAAGTCTTTACCCAATTGTAGCCTTCGTGAGCAAAAAACAATGAATTTGACCTTAAAGGTGTTATTCCTGTTTTTAAATCAAAAATATTTCCAAGCATTTCACACTCCCACTCCTTCGGAATCCTGCCTAATGGACTGTCTTTAAACTCGTGGGTTTCTTCGCTACGGATGTTGCCGTTTTCGTCAATGCCCTTGGTAAGCAAATCTTGCATTAAACCCGTTTTGATGCGGGTGTATTTGGCTATGAGTTGCTCGGTTTGGGCAATGGCTTCATCTACTTTAGAGAGAATGGTGGCTATTTGGGTTTGTTCTTTTTTGGAGTTTGGTATTAAATAATTGATACTTTCAATTTGCTTTGGACTAATATTTTTTTGTGCTCCACCAGCAAAAAAAGCATCAAACTTAGATTGAATAAATGAGGAAGAAACTAAATAATACAAATACTCATTATCAATTTTATCAGTAGCTACAAATTTGCCAACTCGTTGATTTAAGAAATAAGGATAATCTCCTTCTTTAAGAATACAAATTTTACCTAAATCACCAGTAAGCCCCATTAAAACATCACCTTTCCATAATTGAAAATTTGAATGAGTTAATTGAAATCTTTTCGGAACATAAATAACATCTTTGAAAACAAAACTTCCATTTCCAACATTACCAATTCTAACTAAAAGAATACCTTCATCTCTATAATCATTAGATTTGAAAGCATATCCACCTTGAACCTTTAGAATTTCGTTACCAACATAACTTTCCCACCCCTCTGGAATATATACTTGATTTTCTTCCATTAGCTTAAATAGTTTAGTTGGGTTAGAAAATCGTTGAGTTCTGCCATAGTGGTTTCACGCTTTTGCTCAATGGCTTGTGCAGAGGTGTAGTATTTGTCAAAAAGGTTTTCAAAAGCATTTACCAATGCTCTTTTTTCGGCATTGAGGTAGCGTTGCAGTTGGTCATTGATAATATCAAAATGTTTTTTAAGAATCAGTTTTTGGCTTTCTTCTGTGGTAATCCTACCGCCAATTTCAGCCAAAAGAGTATCTAAACTATTGAGTTTGTTTTTTAGAATTTCGCTGTCTTTTACTCTGGCATTATAGGATTTGGTAATTTCTTTGAACTGTTTTTGAGCTTCTAAAACCAAGTTTAGTTTGGCTTCATCATTTTTTTCTGCTTTCAATTCTTTCTCTAATGCTTTGGTAGATGTCTTGATTTTTGCATAGTCGGAATGGTCTTTTAAATCGGTTTTAAAAGGTGCAATTAAACTTTCAATATCAGCATCCATTTTGTCAATTTCCTTTTGTGCAGCTAATAAAAGAGCATTGCTTTCTGCTTTAACCTCTTCGCTGCCGTAGCGTTTTAGCTCAATTTTCAATTCCAGTTCAGCCTGTTTTTCCTTGTACAAGGCTTTACAATCTTTAATAGATTTTTCAAGGTCTTTGATTTTGGTTTCTTGCTCTTGGTAAGGTATGGCTTTATCGCTTTGATTTTTTTCTTCTACATAAAACTCAATCATTTTAGCCAATTCATCTTTAGCCAATTTAGGCGTTTGTTTTACCTCGCTTTCTTCTTCGTCTGCTTCAAATTCAACTAAATTCAAAGCTTCTTCCACCGCTTCTTCCAATTGGCTTTCAAAGTCGGCTTGTTCAATTTCAATTTGCTCAATTTCGGCTTTTTCGGTTTTAAAAAATTCTTCAATGAGGTATTCATCAGGAATAAGTCCGGCATCCCAACCGTTTTGCATTATGGTTTTAAGGTCGTACTTGATGTTATCCCACCAGTTTACAAAAACACCTGCTACCTGAAATTTATCTAACACCCCAACAGGCACAAACTTATCTTTGATGCTACTCAATAACTCTGCTCTTACTGCTGGTAAATTAGCTCTTGAGCCATTGCCATTTGGTGCAAGGGTAGAAAAATCTTCTTTGGCTAATTGCCACCAATCTGCTAAGTGAATGCCTAATTCGATAAGCGTATCAATTACGTTTTTATCATCTTCAACTGTTTGTTTGATTTCAGATTTTTCACCGATTGCAAAATCTTTGTACAAAGCATTTCTATCCTTGAATAATTGATAGCCATCAAACTCAAATTTTGGAGCTAAAGACTGTTGTACTTTCTCAATTTCGCTTGCAGGAACACCACCCATTAAATGGGCTTTTACATCTTCGGGTTCAGGAAGAGGTGTATTATCTACATACCTACGAATATTTAAAGTGAAATCGTTCTTTTCAATGGTATCTAAATCCACCAATTTAGAGTAATTGGCTTCTTCAATTTTGTTGGTAAAAACAAAATCTATTTTCTCTACATCTTCGGGTCTTAGTGTGTTTTGTTTTTTACCTTCTGCATAGTCTTTGTCGGCATTTACAATAAATACTTTATTCTTTAATGTATCGGGTTTATTCTTATTAAAAAACATAATACAGGCAGGAATCCCCGTACCGTAAAACAATTGTGGTGGTAAACTGATAATACCTTCCAACACATCTGCTTTGAGCATATTTTCACGGATTTCTTTTTCTTTTCCGCCTCTAAAGAGTACACCGTGAGGCATTACTACCACTACTTTACCTGTCTTTTTGCAACTGGCAAGCATATGTTGTACAAACATTAAATCGCCTTTCTTGCCAGTTTCAGGAGCAAAACCATAACTAAATCGTGATTGGTATTGCATTGTGGTCTTGTTATAGTTTTGAGAGAATGGCGGATTGGCAATTACTCTGTCAAATTGTATAAGTTGACCATCTTTTTCGTTTAAAGGTTCATCTAATGTATCTCCGTATTCAATAGTATATTTTGTGATGTTGTGGAGTATGATGTTCATTTTACAGATAGCCACAACAGTAGGGTCGTTTTCTTGACCAAAAAGTTCTAAATCATCTGCATTTTGTCCTTGTTCTTCAATGTATTGGTGTGCCTGAATGAGCATACCACCCGAACCTACCGTAGGATCATAGATAGACATACCTGCTTCGGGTTTCATCAATTGTACCAATAAACGAACGACTTGGCTTGGTGTATAGAATTGACCACCTTTTTTACCGCTTTCATCAGCAAAGTGTTTAAGTAGATATTCATAAGCTGCACCCAATAAATCAGGGAACTCAAAATTTTCATTAACCAGTTTAGGGAATTCATTGAAGTGGTCAATCATTTTTTTCAGGTCAGCATTTTTTACAATTTGCTTACCATCCACTTCTTTATTAAAGTTGATACGCCCTTTGAAAATACCAGAAAGCGTTTCTGGGTTTGCTTCTTCAATGGCATCTAATGCTTTGTTTAGCATTTGCCCAATGTTATTTTGAAGGTGCTTTATAGGTGGTTGTTGGACACCATTGTCATCAATAAATCCTTCATTCCATCTGGCTCTTGGAGGTACAAAGAAAGTATCACCATAAGTTAATTTGTCTTCAAGAATCTCATTTAAAGTGTCAGAATCTAAATGCTTGTAATCGTTCTTTTTAAAAAACTCTCGTTTTTGGTCGAATACATCAGACATTCTTTTGAGAAAGAGCATACCAAAAATAAACTCTTTGTATTCTGAGGCATCCATTTTACCTCTTAAAATATCGGCTGCTTTCATCAAGAAGCCTTCTAATTGGGATAATTTTATTTTGTCGGTTTTCATTTATTGCTGCTGTTCTCTAATTCGGTTAATAACAGTATTTAGTTATGTTAGTGCTGTTGGTTTTGAATGTGTCATATTATATATTTTATCAGCTAACCAAAGCGTTTGCAATTCATCTTCTTAAACTTTAAAAAACTTACTCAAAGTAGATAGATGTTTTCTGTTAATTAGCTTTTCATTATTCTCGACTTTACTAATAAAAGCTCCGTCAACTTCAATTACTGCACCAACTTCTCTTTGCATTAAGTTTTTTTCATCTCTTAACTGCCGAAGTTTATCGCCTAAAGTGGTGGTATGAAATACTTGCTTTGTCATAATGAATAAAAAACCATTGTTAGACTTGTCCGTAAAAGAGCAAATATACTGAGTTTATATCAATTCTGTTCGTCATTATACTACTTTCCGATAATGCACTGTCTTTGGCTTCTCCAAAAGCATTGGTACATAGTTGTTTAGAAAATAATCAACTGACCTTTCGGAAAAGCCTAATTTTTTACCAAGTGCAACAGCTTCTTTGCGTTGAAACTCATGTGGCAATTGGTCTAATAGCTGTTTTTTGTTTTTTGGCATTT